>JAMFRY010000171.1 GCA_026225015.1 Alphaproteobacteria bacterium | reverse complement strand
GCTCACCCTCCGGAGCCTTTCCGACAAAGCTTCGCTTTGCTGGAACCTTTGGCTCCTCCACCCATCCTACAGTGTTTAAGCGTGCGCGGCGGCCGCCTGCCTGGGCATGTGGATGCCGCATTCGGTTTTGTCCAGCCCGGCCCAGCGGCCGGCGCGTTTGTCCTCGCCGGGCAGCACGCGCTGGGTGCAGGTGGCGCAGCCGATCGAGGTGTAGCCTTGCGCCTGCAGCGGATGGCGGGGCAGGTCGTGGCGTTCAAAGTAATCGTTGATCTGACCCTCGTCCCAGAATGCCAGCGGATTTACGGTGATGCGTCCGTCCGGGCCGGTATCGACCATTTCCAATGCGGTGCGCGCACCGCCCTGGCTGCGCTTGCGTCCGGTGATCCAGGCCTCGAACCCGGCCAACGCATCGTCCAGCGGATTGGTCTTGCGGATCGAGCAGCAAAGATCCGGGTCGCGTTGCCATAGCCGGCCTTCCGGGTCGTAGGCTGCGAGCTGGGCGCCACTGGGCCGGATGGCGCGCACGTCCGTCAGGCCAAGCCGGGCGACCAGTGCGTCCCGATAGGCCAAGGTCTCCGGGAAAAGCTTGCCGGTGTCGAGGAAGATCACGGGGGTCGATGGATCGATTTGCGCGATCATGTGCAGCAGGATCGCGGATTCGGTTCCAAACGAGGAAACCAGCGCGATGGAGCCGGAGAAGCGGTCCTGGATCATGGTCTCCAGAACGGTTTCCGCAGAGGATTGGGGGATCACGTCCAGCATCAATAGACATCCTTTTTGTAGCGGCCGGAGGTGACCAGCGCGTCCAGGCTTGCCTGCCCTTCCGCCGCGTCCTTGCCTTGGCCAAGAATCCGTATCAGTGTTGCATCGACATCGCGGGCCATGTGTTTTGCATCCCCGCACAAATAAAGGGTGGCGCCATCGGCCAGCTTGCTCAGCAGCGCGTCCCTTTGTTCCCACAACACATGCTGCACATAGCGTTTCTCCGGCTGGTCGCGTGAGGAAGCCAGATCGAGGCGCGATAGAACGCCGCTTGCGAGCCAGTCCTGAATTTCGAGCTGGTATAAAAAATCGTAGAGAAAATGCCGGTGGCCGAAAATCAGCCAAGAATCGCCGGCCGCTGCCGTGGCTTCACGTTCCTGCAGGAAGCCGCGATAGGGGGCGATGCCGGTGCCCGCGCCGATCATGATGATGGGCGCCGCATTGTCCTTGGGCAGCCGGAAATGCGCGTTGGGCTTCACGAATACGTTCAACGCGCCGCCGGTCTTGCGGTGATCGGTGACCATGGTGGAGGCGACGCCCTTGCGCGCCCGGCCGGCGCTTTCGTAAGCCAGCCGCGCGATGGTTAGATGCGCCTCTTCCCCAACCAGCTTCTGCGAGGAGGCGATGGAATAATAACGCGGCGCCAGGGGACGCAGCAAAGCCGTGAATTTCTCTGCCTCGATACGGTGCGGGAAGGCCTCCAGGAGATCGACGATCTGCCGGCCGGCGAGGAATTCAGCGCGTTTGCCAGCATCTTCGGCAAGCCGCCCGAGCGTCGCATCGCCGGTGAGCGCGGCGTAGTCCTTCATGAATTTGGGCGTGAGCGTGTTGATGTCGTAACGCGTGGCCAATGCTTCGCTTAAAGTAGGGTCATCCTCCAGCCCGGCGGCGCGTAGCAGTTCGGCGACCGCCTGCCGATCGTTTTCCGGCTGGATGCCAAGCGCATCGCCCGGTTCATAGGCGAGACCGGAGCCGGCAAGGGACAATTCCAAATGCACGGTCTCGCTATCCGCGCGCTCCGAGGTGAGCTTGTGATGGGCGGTAATTTCGGCGGCGATGGGCGCGGTTTTCGATGCGGCAGATGGCAGGATTTTCTGGAAATCCACATGGATGACCGAGCCGGCATCCTTCGGCGCCAGCAGCTCCAGCGTGGCGGTGAGCCAGGTTTTGGCAGGGGCCTCGTAATCCAGATCGAGATCGACGCGCTCGGCGGCGCGGCTGGCGCCCAGGGCGGCGAAACGTTCATCCACCCGCCTGCCGGTTTCGCAGAACTGCGCATAGGAGGAATCTCCCAGCGCCAGCACGGCGAAATTCACCCCTTCAAGGCGCGGCGCGGCCTCGCCCATCAATGCCCGGTAGAACGGGGCGGCGCGCTGCGGCGGTTCACCGTCGCCCCAGGTGGAGACGATCGCGAGAATCGTGCCGGCGTTCTTGAGCATGTCCACGGAAGCATCGCCCATGTCCAGGATTTTGGCCGCAAAGCCGCGCTTGGCCGCATCCTGCTTCACTTTGCCGGCGAGCGCCTCGGAATTTCCCGATTCGGTGGCATAGATAATAAGCAGTTTGGGCTTCTCGGCCGGCGCCGCGAGGGGAGTGGACATCTCCGCGCCGCGGTTTTCGGCGCGGCCTTCGGCGGCGTCCAGCCCGGCGAGAAAACCGGAGAGCCAAGCGCGCTGCACGACCGAGGATGCGCCGATCACCAGGTCGAGGGCGGCGATCTGCTCCGGAGCGAAAGGCGCCGAATTGGGAAGGGTCGTCAATTTAGGCATTTATGAACCTTGAAAAAGGAATATTTTCAGTGCGTTTTCGCGCTGTGTTGTGCGCAGGAGAGCCAACAGCGCTCGGCGGCCAAAGCGGCGATTCGGTCCGCGGTTTCGGGCATTGTAAGGGCTTCGGCGCGCCAGCCGGCCCGCAAGCCCGCCACCTCGTCCACCCGCTCATCCCATTCCGGGCCAAAGCAGATTTCCAGATTTTGCCGGATCACGCTGGCCAGGCCAGGCGCCTTGCCATTGGTCGATACGGTCAGCAGCAGGTCTTTCCGCCGGATCTCGGCCACCGAATGGAAGTCGCAAAATTCCGGGCAGTCTTCGCTGTTCACCAGAACCCCCGCATCGCGCGCCGCTTCAGCGAGAAGCGCGCCCGCCGCATCCGGCAAGTCCGTAATCCACAATGCGTGCAGCTTCGCCAGGTCAGCGGCTTCGGGCAGGCGGCGATTCAGGTTCCCATAAGCCGCTTCTACCAGCGCCGGCTCCGGCGAGTCGGCAAACACGCGCACATCTGAAGCACCGGCCGCCTTGAGCGCGACAAGCCGGCGCAGCGCCATATTGCCGTTGCCGGCGAGCCCCAGGCGGCTGTGTCGCGGATCGAGTGCAATCGGGATCATGGTGCCTAAGAAGATGATTTTTCTAAGGACTACAATCACCGGAAGAAAATAAGTTTTTTCTACTTTTGACGGGCGGATCAGTCGAAGTTTTTTGCGTCCGGGCTCTGGTTCATGCAAAGCCAGTCTAGGAAAAATTGCCTATAATCTCTATAGATTATTGGTCAAGCTGCTTTGAGATGGGTGGTGGCCGGCTTCGGGCGGCGCCGGCGCGCCTGCTATTTCCGTCGGCAATTCGTCCACCTTGCCATGCAGCGCCATGGGCGCGCGGGAGGGGGCAGGCGGGCCTTCCTGCGCGAACGCCGTGGCGCGGCTGACCAGTTCCACCGCCCGTTCCATGGCGGCGATCAGGGTATTAGCGGCGTTTTGCACCAACGGGTCGTCGTGGCGCTGCAAGCGCTCCGCCGTCAGCATGGCGGAGCTCAAGCAATTGCGCAGGTCGTGGCTGATCTTGGCCATCTCAGCGCCCAAATCCGCCTGCCGCGCGAACTCGCCATCGCCCGGATTGCGCCGAATGCCGGCAATCAGCCAGGACAAGCGCGCCGAAATTCCGGGTGGCGAAAAGCACTCCCGCTTCATCAAGCCGTCATTGCAAGGCCTGCCGCGTGCCTGCCGGCTTGAAAGAGTTTGTTCACGAATTCGCGTTCAGTGTTCATTTTTGAGATTAGCGGATGCGCCGAAAGTGCTGAATCTGCAGAAATATCCTGCAGTCGGATCGATTTAGGCAACACCGCAAGCTCGGCATCGAGCGGCGCCTGGAAAGCGATTTCGTGCAAACGGTGCACGATGTCCGCGGTGCTGCTGGGCACGCCCTTGCGGATGCGCGGCTGGGCGCGGATCAACACCAGGTGGTCCGGCTGGTGCGCCAGCACGGGGCTGAGCGCCGGATTGCAGGAATAGCCGCCATCCCAATAATGCCGGCCGTTGATGGTGACCGCTGGAAACATGATCGGAATGCAGGATGAGGCGAGCAGCACATCGACACTGATATCGGCGTTGCCGAAGATATGGGTTTTGCCAGATTCCACATCCGTGGCGCCGATATAAAGGCGCGGTGCGGCCGGGTCGCGGATGGCGTCTACATCCAGCAGGTTTTCCAGCAGCTTCTGCAGCGGGTTCTGGCCGAACGGGTTGAGCTGGCCGGGGCTGAACATGCGCAGGATATTCGTCAAACCGGCCCAGGCCATCTCATTGGCCTGTTCGAGGCCCTTATCCCAACCCCAGAGCCAGTCCATCGAGGAGTTGATGGGCGCAAAAATATGCGCGGCGATGACATCTTCCCACAATTGCCGCATGGCGGCGCGCGCGCCATTCGGGCCGTCATGCACGAAGCCCTGCACCGCCATTGCCGCGATCATCGCCCCGGAGGAGACGCCGCTGACGGCGGAGAAGCGCAAGCCATGCTCGATCAGCTGGTCCAGCGCGCCCCAAGCGAAGGCGCCATGCGCGCCGCCGCCTTGAATGGCCAGCACCGTGTTGCTTTGAGTGGGCTTGGCTTCCATGCCGGTACGCTGGCACGTTGGCAGGCGGTTCGGCAAGCGTGGGGCAGTTGACCGTCACCGCAACTCGGGGCTTAGGGAGGCCCGGCGACATTGCAAAAGGCAGGGATCATGACCGTTACCCCCGTTATCGGCATTCTAGGCGGCTCCGGACTCTATAATATCGAAGGTCTGGAGGACACGCGCTGGGTGAAGTTGACAACCCCCTGGGGCGAGCCTTCCGACGAACTGCTCATCGGCAGCTTTGCGGGCACCAAGGTGGTGTTCCTGCCGCGGCATGGCAGGGGGCACAAGATTCCGCCCAGCGGGCTGAACTACCGCGCCAATATCCATGCGCTGAAAGCGGTGGGCGTTACCGACATCATCTCGCTCTCCGCAGTGGGCAGCCTGAAGGCGGAATTGCCGCCGGGGCATTTTGTCATCGTGGGTGACTTTATCGACCGGACCTTCGCGCGCGAAAAATCCTTCTTCGGCGCCGGCTGCGTTGCGCATGTCTCGATGGCGCATCCGGTCTGTCCGCGGCTGGGCGATGCGCTGGAGGAATCCGCCAATGCGCTGGGCCTGCCGGTGACGCGCGGCGGGACCTATCTGGTCATGGAAGGGCCGCAATTCTCGACGCTGGCGGAGAGCAATCTGTACCGCAGTTGGGGGTGTTCGGTGATCGGCATGACCAACATGCCGGAGGCCAAACTCGCCCGCGAGGCGGAGATTTGCTACGCGACCGTCGCCATGGTGACGGATTTCGACTGCTGGCACGAAGATCACGACGCGGTGACTGTGGAGACCGTGGTGAAGGTGCTGTTCGATAACGCGGACAAGGCGCGCAACCTTGTAAAAGCGCTGATTCCCAAAATTGGCGCGCCGCGTGGACAGTGCCCGGCCGGGTGCGACCGGGCACTGGAATATGCGATCATCACCGCGGCGGAGGCGCGTGACCCCGCAGTTTTGGCGCAGCTCCAAACCGTGGCGGGGCGGGTGCTTTAGAGCGCCATACGAAGCCGCTACATTGGCTAGGCGAAATCCAGCACCACACGGCCCTCGATCCTGCCGGCTTTGAGCTTGGCGAAGATCTCGTTGATGTCACCGAGCCGCGCCTTGGTGATCTGCGCCTTCACCTTGCCCTCTGCCGCGAAGCCGATGGCCTGGTCGAGATCACGGCGGGTTCCCACGATCGAGCCGCGCAGGGTGATGCGCTTCAACACCACGTCGAAGATCGGGGTTGCAAACTCGCCCGGCGGCAGGCCAACAATGGCGACGGTGCCTTTGCGGCGCACCAGTTGCAGCGCTTGCGAAAATGCCGGGGGTGAGACGGCCGTTACCAGAACGCCATGCGCGCCGCCGCCGGTCACCTTGATTACTTCGGCAATCGCATCCGGCGAACGCGCGTTGATCGTGGCGTCGGCGCCGTAGCCGCGCGCCAGGGCAAGCTTCTCCGGCGCCACGTCGAGCGCCACCACTTTAAAGCCCATTGCCTTGGCATATTGGACCGCGACATGGCCAAGGCCGCCGATACCGGAAATCGCCACCCATTCGCCCGGCCGCGCCTCGGTTTCCTTCAATCCCTTATAGGTCGTAACGCCGGCGCACAGGATCGGCGCGATCTGCGCGAAATCGACATTGGCCGGGAGCCTGGCGGTAAAGGCGGCCGAGGCGATGACATATTCCGCGAAACCGCCATCGCAGCTGTAACCGGTATCGTGCTGGTGCTCGCATAGAGTCTCCCAGCCGGTTTCACAGTATTCGCAACGCAGGCAGGCATCGTGCAGCCAGGCGACACCGACCGGATCCCCCAGTTTGAAATCGGTCACATCCGGCCCAAGCGCTGCTACAACGCCAGCAACCTCATGGCCTGGAATAAAGGGCGGCGATGGCTTTACCGGCCAATCGCCATCGGCGGCGTGCAAATCGGTGTGGCAGACGCCACAGGCATTGACCTTGACCAGGAGTTCGCCCGGACCAGGAACGGGGACCGGAACATTCTCGATCACCAGGGGCTCACCGAACCGGCGCACCATGGCAGCTTTCATTGTTTTCGCGATCATCTTGTGACTCTCCTCTGGTTTATCGCGTCAATTTTAGGTCGGAATTGGAATTCCGCATTGATCAAAATCAAAGCGCGCCCCGCGGAAGACGGACAATGTGCGGCAAGATCGGCCAGCCTATGCTGCTCGCACCCAAGGAGGTTCCCATGCCCTATGCGACGACGAATCCCTATACCGGCGAAGTGTTGCAGACATTTCCTAACGCCACCGATGCCGAGGTGACGCAGGCCATAGCCAACGCGCATACCGCATTCGAGGCGTGGAAGGAGACCGGCTTTGCCGAGCGTGGAAAGGTGATGCAGCAAGCGGCTGACATTCTGCGCCGGGACATCGACGCCTACGCCAAGCTACTCACCACCGAGATGGGCAAGTTGTTTTCCGAGGCGAAAGCAGAAGTCCAGCTTTCCGCGAATATTTTCGAATATTACGCGGTAAATGCCGAGCGCCTGCTGGCGCCGCAAAAGCTTGAGGTAGGCAATCCCGCCGAGGGCGAAGCGGTGATCGTGCATGATCCGCTGGGTGTGCTGCTGGCCATCGAGCCGTGGAATTTCCCCTATTACCAGATTGCCCGCATCATCGCGCCGCAATTATCGGCGGGCAATACGATGCTGCTCAAGCACGCTTCCAACGTGCCGCAAAGTGCGGCCGCCTTTGAAAAGCTGATGCTGGAGGCCGGTCTGCCGCAAGGCGGTTTCAAAAATCTCTACGCCACGCGTTCGCAGGTCGAACTCATCCTCAACGATAAGCGGGTTCACGGCGTGGCGCTTACCGGGTCGGAGGAGGCCGGCGCGATCATCGCCGCGCAGGCCGGCAAGGCGTTGAAAAAATCCACGATGGAGCTGGGCGGCGCCGACGCCTTCGTGGTGCTGGCCGATGCCGATCTGGAGAAGACGGTGAAATGGGCCGTCTTCGGCCGGCACTGGAATGGCGGGCAGGTCTGCGTTTCCTCCAAGCGCATGATCATCGTCGATGAACTCTATGACCGGTTCGTGGAGCGCTATAGCGAAAGCGTGGCCGGCTTGCGCGCAGGCGATCCGTTTGAGCCTGATACCACGCTGGCGCCGCTTTCCTCGCAGGGCGCCGCCGATGATCTCAATGACAAGATCCGGCAAGCGGTTGCCCACGGCGCCAAGGCGGCCGAGGTGGGGCCCAGGGTTCCCAATCGCGGCGCTTTCGTACAGCCGACCATTCTGACCGATATTTCCGAGGATAATCCCGCCCGGTACTGGGAGTTCTTCGGCCCGGTCTCCATGCTGTTCCGCGCCAAGGACGAGGACGACGCCGTGCGCATCGCCAATGACTCCCCTTATGGGCTGGGCGGCTCGGTCTTCACCGCCGATACCAAGCACGGCGCGGAGGTTGCCCGGAAGATTTCGACCGGCATG
>JAMFRY010000001.1 GCA_026225015.1 Alphaproteobacteria bacterium | reverse complement strand
TCTTACGTCTTTCAAAAGCACATAGACGCAGAATGCCCGTTTGTCCTTGGATGAGCATTCTGAAAATTTCGCAATTGCCTCATAGGTCAGGTAGATATCGTTCCAAACTTGGGATTTGGTTACTGTGAAAAATGGATCGTAATCCGCCAAATGCCGCCGCGAAGTCGGCCACTTCGGGAGGAAATGTCTTGATGACATCTTTGTTCAGGCATTTGCTCTTTGTCGCTCCGTGCTCCAGAGCGCGGTACACTTGACGCCAGGCAGGCGCGCTGCGAAGCGTTTTGGTACCCCCGATCTACGAATTGGCGCATTCATTGGCCAAGCAATGGAAGATGGCATAGTAGGTAGCGCTTATTGCCCGGCACAGGCTCGCTTTCGTCGGGCGGCCAGTCCCCGACGAGAGCAGCAACACTGCCGTACTTAGAAGATCAAGCGGTTTCAAGATTCAGTTTTTTTGCATCTTTTGTCGAAACAAAACTTACCAGCGGGAAGGCGTCAAGGTTCAGTTCAGATAACTTTCCGATCAGCCGCTGCGGCAGTCCAAACATTTTTTCGCCATCCAGGGTTTCCTTGCCCGGCTGGGCTTCAAAGACGACAAAAATGTTCAGTATCGGATCGCCGTCGCTATCCTCGCCGGCATCAATTTTGACGAAGGTGATCTTGGTGTCGGAGAAGCGTTCCTTGACGATTCTCGTGATGGCGTCCTTAACCTCTTTTGATACGACCATATAGAACCCTTACTCTCGGATCGCACGGAAGGCACAGACAAGGCGAACCATTGCTTGAACCTGAGTCTAAACGACTCGGGCGTCGAACCACATTAAAAAAAGTCCATAATTAGAATTTTGCATTGCGCCACGTCGTCAAATATGAATCGGCGAGTCGTCTGGTGGGCGAAAGGGGAAAGCGTAGCGCATCCGACCGTTAGGAGCCGCAACCCGTATCGGATGTGCCGCACAAAGATGGCGGAAGGCGCTGCGCTTTTCCGCCCTACTTGTCGTTACGCCCCGGCCAGCGTCAGCCCTTCGACCCGTATCGTCGGCGCGTTGGTGCCGCGTTTGAACACCAAATCGTTGGCGGGTTGCAGGTTGGCGAAGATGCTCAAAGCGTGCCCGGCGATGGTGAATTCCGCCACCGGCTCGGCGAGCTTGCCATTGCGAATCATGAAGCCGGTGGCGCCCCTTGAGTAATCGCCGGTGATGCCATTCACGCCGCCGCCCATCATTTCGGTGACGTAGAGGCCCTCCTCAATATCTGCCATCAGCGCCTCCGGCGTCAGCTCGCCGGGTTCGAGATAGAGGTTGCTGGAGCCGCCGGAATGTCCCGTGGTTTTCAGCCCGAGTTGGTTGGCGCTGCGGGTGTCGAGAATCCAGCTCGTCAGGATGCCGTTTTCGATGAAGGCGCGCTTCTGGCCGCGCTGCCCCTCGGCATCGAAGGCGCGGGAGCGTTGGCCGCGCACGCGCAGCGGATCGTCGATAATGGTGATGTTTGGGGCAAAAATCTGCGCGCCCAATTTGTCCTTCAGGAACGATGTGCCGCGGGCGATGGATGCGCCGTTGATCGCGCCGGTCAGGCTGCCGAGATACGAGTTGGAAACGCGCGGATCGAACACCACCGGCAGCTTGGCGGTCTTGGGCCGCGACGGGTTCAGCCGGGCAATCGCCTGGTTGGCGGCGCGCCGGCCGATCGTCTCCGCGTCTTCCAGGTCTTCCCCGTGCACGGCGGAGGAATAATCATAATCCCGCTGCATGCCGACACCCATGCCGGCGATGGCGGTGGCGGAAATGCTGTGGTTGGAGCGCGTATAATGCCCCGCAAAGCCCTTGCTGGTCACCAGCACCGATTGGCTGCGGCTCCAGCCGGCGGAAGCGCCCTCGGAATTGGTGATGCCGGCAACGCTCAGCGCCGCATTCTCGGCGGCGGCGGCGCGCGCGATCAGCGCCTCCATCGAGGGTTCAACGGGATCATCGAGGTCTAGAAACGCCGCATCGATGGGCGGCGGCGCCTCCGGGATTTCGGCATAGATATCCTCCGGCACCACGCGCGCCATGGCCACGGCCTGTTCGGCCAGACGGGCGAAGGCGGCGGGGTCGATCGAGCCGGCCGAGACGCTGGCGTTTTGCTTGCCGACAAATACCCGCAGGCTCAACCCCCTGCCTTCGGCGCGCTCGGTCTCCTCGATCTTGCCCAGCCGGCGCTGCAAGGAAAGCGACGTGCCAAAGCTCATCGAGGTTTCCGCCACATCCGCTCCGGCGGCCTTGGCGGCGCGGAGCAGATATTCGGCCTGGTTCAGAAGATCGTCATGGTGGGCGCTCATGCCGCCAGCCGGTCGATGATGTTCGAGAGTTTCGGTACCTGGCTGATCGGGCCGATGGTCGCCAAAGTCGGCCGGGTGCGGAAGATTTTCGCCGCAACGGCATGGATGTCGGCTTCGGTCACGGCCTCGATCTTCGCCACGGTTTCCGCCGCCGGGATCACGCGGCCAAAAATTTGCCATTGCCGTGCCACCTGCTCGCAGCGGCTGCCGGTGGATTCCAGCGACATCAGCAATCCGGCCTTCAACTGCGCCCGGGCGCGGTGCAGTTCCGCGGCGCTCACTTGCATCTGCACCTTGGCCAGCTCTTCCAATGTCACGGGCATCAGCTCGGCGGCCTCGGATTCGCCGGTGCCCGCATAGATGCCGAACAACCCGCCATCGGCGGCGGGGGCGGTGAAACTATAGATGGAATAAACCAGCCCGCGCTTCTCCCGAATCTCCTGGAACAGCCGGGACGACATGCCGCCGCCCAGCAAGGTGGAGAGCAGCATGGCAGGGTAGTAATCGGGCTCGCCATAGCCGGGGGCGGAGAAGCCCAGCACGATATGCGCCTGGTCCAACTCGCGGACTTCGCGAAATTCGCCCCCGGTATAATCGGCGGGCATCGGCGCCTCCTGCGTGGCGTTCGGCAGATCGGCGAAATGTTCGGCCACCAGGTCCACCACCTGTTGGTGCTTGAGGTTCCCGCAAGCCGCCACCACCATGTTGGCCGGCGTGTAATGCTGCGCCATGAAGCCGGGCAGGGCCTCGCGCTTCATGTTGCGGATGATCGATTCGGTGCCCAGCACCGGCCGGCCCATCGGCTGCGCCGGATAGGCGGCGGATTGGAAATGGTCGAACACGATATCGTCCGGCGTGTCATGCGCCTGGCCGATCTCCTGCAGGATCACGCCGCGCTCGCGCTCCAGCTCATCGGCCTCGAAGCTGGAATGGCATAGGATATCGCCGATGATATCGACGCCCAGGCCCAAATCTTCCTTCAGCAGCTTCACGTAATAGGCGGTCTGTTCGCGCGAGGTATAGGCGTTGATATGGCCGCCGACATTCTCGATGGCTTCGGCAATATCCACGGCGCTACGATTCGCGGTGCCCTTGAAGGCCATGTGTTCCAGAAAATGCGCCACCCCGTTCTCCGCCGCGGTTTCGTGCCGCGTGCCGGCGCCGATATAGGCGCCAAAGGAAACCGTCTCCACGCGTTCCATCCGCTCGGTCAGCACGGTCAGGCCGGAGGGCAGGGTGGTGATTGAAACGTCTTCGCTCATCTACGCATTCCTATTCGCAAAATTTCGCACCAAACCCTCAATATGGGCAATATTGTTCGGAGCGTGAACCAGTTTCTCGCTCCTCTCATATAGGTCGGCAAGTGCCGGCGGTAGTGCCGGCCGAAAACCGACCGCTTTTTCGATGGCGTCGGGAAATTTCGTCGGATGCGCGGTGGCCGCCGCGATCACCGGCAGACCGATAGGGGCCAGCGCCCTGGCCGCCGCCAGGCCGATAGCGGTATGCGGGTCAGCCAGATATCCGGCCTCCCGCCAGGTCCGGGCAATTTCGGCCAGGGTGTCTGAATCGGAGAGGGTAAACCCGGTAAAATTCCGCCGGACTGCCCGCCAAACCGGCTCAGGCACCGCCATTTTGCCGCTGGTCCGGAAATTCTGCATGGTTTGTGAGGTCAGCTTCGCATCGCGGCCCAGAAACGCAAATAGCAGCCGCTCGAAATTGGAGCTGACGCCGATATCCATGGAGGGCGAATGGCTGGGTGCCACCTCGCGCACGCTCATGTCATTGCGGGCGAGGAAGCGGTGCAGGATGTCGTTGCGATTGCTGGCGACAATGAATTTGCCGATCGGCAAGCCCATCTGTCTGGCGACCCAGGCGGCCAGCACATTGCCGAAATTGCCGGTGGGCACGGCAACCGCCACCTCGCGGTCTGGCGCGCCCAACGCCAGAGCGGCGGCGGCGTAATAGGGGATTTGCGCCGCGATCCGCGCCCAGTTGATGGAGTTCACTGCGGATAAGCCCATTTCCCGGCGGAATGGCGTATCGGCGAACATCGCCTTCACCAGGTCCTGGCAATCATCGAAATTGCCTTCGACCGCGATGTTCAGCACGTTCGGCGCGTCCACCGTGGTCATCTGCCGGCGCTGCACCTCGCTGGTTTTGCCGGCGGGGTGCAGGATCGCGATATCGATTTGCCGCCGCCCGGCCATTGCCGCGATCGCCGCCGAGCCGGTATCGCCGGACGTGGCGCCGACGATACGTACCCGTTGGTCGCGCCCGGCCAGTACATATTCGAACAAATGCCCGGCGAGTTGCAGGGCCAGATCCTTGAAGGCGAGCGTCGGGCCATGAAAAAGTTCCAGCGCGAACAGATTGCTGTCGAGCTGAACCAGCGGCACGACCGCCGGATGAGAAAAACCGGCATAAGCGCGGCGGCACATGGCCTGCAGCGCCGCGAATGGGATGGCCTCACCGACGAAAGGCGCGATGACCCGCGCCGCCAATTCCGCATAAGGCAGACCGCGTAAAGCTCGCCATTCCACGGCGGAGAACACCGGCCAACTGGCGGGCACGTACAAGCCGCCATCTTCTGCCAGCCCGGCCAGCAGCACTTCGGCAAAATCCAGCTCGGGCGCCTGGCCTCGGGTTGAAACGTAACGCATACCACTCCTTTAGGTTGAATCGTTCGTCAGGTGTAGGGCGGGCAACGCCCGCCTCTCTTATAAGGGCAACGCCTACCGCGCGAGTTCTGGCAGCAATGCATCCAGGCGTTTTCTGCCCTCCGCCGTGGCGATCAGATGGCTTGGCGTCTGAACCAGATACTCCTCCGCCAAGGCCCGCCGCAGCACTTCGGCGTCGAGCGTATCGAACAGGCTCATGCCGGTGCGGGACGCAAAACGCTCAAATTCAATGCCCTCGGTCAGGCGCAGGCCCATCAGCAAGGCTTCGCGGGCGCGGTCCTGCTGCGTGATCTCCTCCTCGACCGTTCCGCCGCTGCCGGTTTTCTCCACAAGCTCCGCCCAAACCTCCGGCGCACGGTGTCGGGAGGTGGCGTAAAGCGTGCCATCCAGCGTGAGCCTACCATGCGCGCCGGGGCCGATGCCGCCGTAATCCTGGTAGCGCCAATAGGCCAGATTGTGCCGGCTTTCGGCGCCAGGCGCCGCATAGTTGGAGATTTCATACTGCGCCAGGCCATGCCGGGCGGCGGCATTCTCCGTCTCATCATACAAAGCGGCGGCCGCTTCCGCGCCGGGC
>JAMFRY010000170.1 GCA_026225015.1 Alphaproteobacteria bacterium | reverse complement strand
TGCTCCATTCATCGCAGATACCCAGGAAAAAATAACTGTCGCTGAGGCTGCATACCAAGGCGCTCTCTCTGCGACTTATATGGATGGAGCAAATAGACGGCGATATGATAAACTGACGACTGAGATTGAGGAGCTCAGAAGCAGTTCTCGTATTTGGTTGCAGTTAAACGAGCTTATCGGATCAAAAGAGGGTAACGAGTTTCGCAAGATTGCCCAAGCCATCACATTGGATACCCTTCTCGCACTGACGAACGAACATCTATCGGACATCTCCCCACGATATGAAATCCAGCGTGCGCCAGTGGGAGAGATGGCACTGCAAGTTGTTGACCGTGATATGGGTGACGAGGTTAGGGGAGTTCATAATCTCAGCGGCGGTGAAAGATTCATTGTCAGCCTCGCACTCGCGCTTGGGTTGGCAAGCATGTCTTCCTCGCAAGGGGTCAGAGTTGAATCGTTGTTCGTCGATGAGGGATTTGGTTCGCTCGATCCGGACTCGCTTCATTTGGCGATTTCTGCACTCGAGCAATTGCAGGCAACCGGCAGGCAGGTTGGCGTAATTTCTCACATCGCGGAGGTTAAGGAACGGATTGCAGTTAAAGTTGAGGTGACGATGCTAGGTGCCGGCCGAAGCGCCGTTTCCGTGGCAGCATGGTAATCCCGACAGCCATGCCGGTTAGACAGTTGCTTACTCCACCGTAACAGATTTTGCCAGATTCCGCGGCTGGTCCACATCCGTGCCTTTCAGGATGGCGACATGATAGGCCAGCATCTGTACCGGGATCGCATGCAGGATGGGTGCTGCGAATGGATCTACTTTCGGAACGATGATGGTCTGCGTGGCGATTCTCTCAAGTTTTGCCGCACCCTCGGCATCGCTGAACACGATGATCTGGCCGCCCCGCGCCGCGGCCTCCTGCAAATTGGAGGCGGTTTTTTCAAATAGCGGGCCTGAAGGGATGATGGCGATCACCGGCATCGCCTTGTCGATCAGCGCGATCGGGCCGTGCTTCAGCTCGCCGGAGGCATAGCCCTCGGCATGGATGTAGCTGGTTTCCTTCAATTTCAGCGCCCCTTCCAGCGCGATGGGAAAACAGACGCCGCGGCCGAGATAGAGCACATCGCGCGCCTCTTTGATGCGTTCGGCAAGCGCGCGGATCGGCGCGTCGTTGGCCAGGATTTCGGCGGCCTTGGCGGGAATTTCCAGCAGCGCATCCGTCAGCCTGGCGATCTCGCTATCTGGCAGGTGGCCGCGCGCACGGGCAATGCCCAAAGCGAAAGCGGCGAGCACGGTGAGTTGGGCGGTAAAGGCTTTGGTGCTGGCCACGCCGATTTCCGGTCCCGCAATGGTCTCCAGCACCGCGTCGCTCTCGCGCGCCATGCTGCTCTCCGGCACATTCAGGATCGAGAGCACGCTCTGCTTGCGCGATTTCATGTAGCGCAAAGCCGCCAGCGTATCGGCCGTCTCGCCGGACTGGTTGACCAGCAAGCCCAGGCCAAGCACATCCAAAGGCGGCGCGCGGTAGCGAAATTCGCTGGCCACATCGGCATCGGTTGGAATGCCGGCGAGGCTCTCCAGCCAGAAGCGCCCCGCCAACCCGGCATAATAGGCCGAGCCGCAGGCGCTGATGGTGATGCGGGAAATTTTAGAGAGCGCAAAGGGAAATGCCGGCAATACCGGCATTTTGCTCCCGGCATCGATCATCCGGTGCAGCACATCGCCGATCACCACGGGATGCTCGTGCAGCTCCTTTTCCATGAAATGCCGGTAATTGCCCTTGCCGATGGTAGCGCCGGTCAGATTCGTCAGGCGGATTTCCCGATTCACAAGCTGATTGGTATGGTCGAAGAATTGCGCGTTCTGCCGGGTCAGCACCACCCAGTCGCCATCCTGCAGATAGGCGATGCGCCGGGTCAGCGGCGCCAGCACGGTGCCATCCGAGCCCAGATACATTTCCGCATCCCCAAAACCGATGGCGAGCGGCGCGCCGCGCTGGGCGCCGATGATCAGCTCCGGATGGCCGGCGAAAATCAAGGCCAGCGCATAGGCGCCTTCCAGCCGGGCAAAGGCGGCAGCGGCGGCCTCGATCGGCGCCATGCCGGTTTGCAGGTTCAGATCCACCAATTGCGCGACCGTTTCGGTATCGGTTTCGGTTGCGAAAATCTGCCCCTTGGCTTCCAGCTCGGCGCGCAGCTCGGCGTGGTTTTCAATGATGCCGTTATGCACCACGGCGACCCGCGCGGTGCCGTGCGGATGCGCGTTCGTCTCCGTTGGCGCGCCATGGGTGGCCCAGCGCGTATGGCCGATGCCGATAGTGCCCGCCAGCGGCTCCACGGCGAGGGAAGCGGCCAGGTTCACCAGCTTGCCTTCGGCGCGGCGGCGCTCGATATAGCCATTGACCAGCGTGGCAATGCCGGCGCTGTCATAGCCGCGATATTCCAGGCGGCGCAGGCCGTCGAGCAGCAAAGGTGCGGCCTGTTCCCTGCCGATAACGCCAACAATGCCGCACATTATTTGGTGCTCCCACGGCCAGGTTTATTTACTTGCCGGCCACGGGCGATTGCCATCGCGTTGGCTTCAACATCCTCGGTGATGACCGAACCGGCGGCAAGCAAGGCGTTATCCCCGATCGTCACCGGCGCCACCAGGGCGACATCGGAGCCGACAAAAACGCGCTCGCCGATTTTGGTCTTGTGCTTCATTGTTCCATCGTAATTACAGGTAATTGTTCCGGCGCCGATATTCGTGTGGGCGCCGACCTCGGCATCACCGATATAGGAGAGATGATTGATCTTGGCCCCGAAGCCGATTTTTGTCTCCTTGATTTCCACGAAGTTGCCGATATGGGCGGCAACACCGATATCCGCGCCGGGCCGCAGCCTTGCATAAGGGCCGATGACGGCGCCTTCGCGCAAAGTGCAGCCTTCGAGATGCGAGAACGCCTTGATTTCCACGCCGGCGGCAACGCAGACGCCGGGGCCGAACACGACATAGGGGCCTATGGTGACATCGGGCGCCAGAATTGTATCGGCGGAGAGAAAAACCGTCTCCGGCGCCAGCATCGCCACACCTTGCGCCATCGCTTCCTGCCGCAGCCGGTTCTGCACCACCCCCTCGGCGACCGCCAGCTCGGCGCGGGAATTAATGCCCAAACACTCCTCGAACGGCGCTTCAATGGCGGCGACGCGCTTGCCTTCGGCGCGGGCGATTTCGACGGTATCGGTGAGGTAGTATTCGCCCTTTTTGTTGAACGGTTTCACTGCTCTCAGCCAGCAACGCATATCCAGCGCGTTTGCCATCAGCCCGCCGCTATTGCAGAACGCGATTGCCCGCTCGGCCTCGCTGGCATCTTCATATTCCACGATTCGCGTCACGTAATCGCCATCGGTGACCAGCCTGCCATATCTGCGGGCATCCGGCGGGGTATTGCCCAGCAGCACCAGGCCGGCATCGCCCAGCGCCAGCCGCGCCGCCAGTTCCTGCAAGGTTGCGGTGGAGAGCAGCGGGTTATCCGCGTAGAGAATGGCGACTTGCCCGTTGCCGAACTTGTGCTCCGCCTGCAAAGCGGCATGCGCGGTGCCGAGCCGGTCGTGCTGCACCACCACCTCATGGCCAGCGGTCAACGGCGCCAATACCTCCATGCCGGGGCCCACCACGATGACGATCCGGTCGAACGCCGCTTCCGCCGCGCGCAACAGATGCGTGAGGATCGGGGTATTGGCAATTTTATGCGCGGCCTTGGGCAGCGCCGAGTTCATGCGGGTTCCCGACCCTGCCGCGAGTATAATTGCTACTTTCTCCATCAACACGCGGTAGCCCTGCCAATGCGCACGTGTCAAAGGTGCAAAACTCAATTCGGGTGTCGGAGTATTTCATGAGCGGCAAAACAGCGCTGGTTTTCGATCTGGACGGCACATTGATCGATTCGGCACCTGATCTTCTCGCCGCGCTGAACCGGGTGCTGGCGGCGCGCAGGCTACCGGCGTTAGACGGAAAGGCGCTGCGCTCGATGATCGGAGACGGCGCCAAGGCTTTGGTGGAGCGGGGGTTCGCGGCGCATGGCAGACAGGCGGGGCCGGCCGATCTGGCGGATTTCCTGGCCGATTACGAGGAAAATGCGACGGTGGAGACCGTGGTTTATCCCGGCATGACGGAGGCGCTGATCCAGCTTGCCGGCAGCGGATACAGGCTCGCCATCTGCACCAACAAGCCGGTTTCGGCGGCGGCGATCATTCTGGAGAGGCTCGCGCTCAAGCCATTTTTCCCGGTGCTGATCGGCGGCGATTCAACGCCGTTCCGCAAGCCGGACCCGCGCCATTTGGCCGGCGCCGTCGCAGAACTCGGCGGCGGTGCTGCCGTGATGATCGGCGATCATGAGAATGACATGGCGGCCGCCAGGGGGCTGGGGGTGCCGTCGATCTTCGCCGCCTGGGGCTACGGAATCGCGCAAGGCACGCATACGGCGCATTCGGCGGCGGAATTGCCCACCCTCATTGCCGGGTTGTAGTCGCCTATTCCGCGAACCAATCCGGGTTGCGATACACCAACCCTTTCCGCTCGGCGCGTTCCGCTTCGCTCAAGGCCCGCCAGAGTTGCAACTGCACCAGCACTTTGCGGGTGACGATGGGGAGTTCCAGTTGCAGCAGAGGCTCCAGCGCATACCAGTCCAGCGCTTCCAACTCGCCGGTTCCGCCAAGCGTGCCGCGAGCGAGGCTGGCAGGGCCGACGAAAAACCTCGCATTGAAGCGGATCGGCGCGCCTGCCGGGGTTTCCGCCCGGCAAAGATAGTCCAAACCGGAGAGATCCGGCGGCTCGCCCAGGCTTAGCCCCGATTCCTCTTGCAACTCCCGCGCGGCGGCATGGGCCAACGCCGCAGCCAGCTCCGCCGAGGCGCCAAGCCGCAGCCGGGCCATCGCGGCATTGGGCAGGGGCGCGGCGGTTTTCACGGTAAAATCCGCCTCGTCCACGCGGCCGCCGGGAAACACCATTTTGTTGGGCAGAAATTTATGGCCAGCATTGCGCAGGCCCATCAGCACGCGCAATTCCGGCTCCTCCTTGAACAAAATCAGGGTTGCGGCGTCGCGTATCATGGTGATTTCTCCAGCTCGTTGACCTTGCATAAAAGGGTTGACGAGGTCCGGTCTATGGCCCATCTGGTAATCAGGACTATTGTGGTCCTCAATGGAAGCCAAATGCTGAGACTATCCCGTTTAACGGACTATGCCGTGGTGGCGCTGGTACGGCTGGGCCGCGCCGATGGCATGGAAACCACGCCCGGCATCGCCGCCGCTATCGGCGTTCCGGAGCCGACCGTGGCCAAGGTGTTGAAGGCGCTGACCAATTGCGGGCTCGTGGTCTCGCATCGCGGCGCGCATGGCGGCTATCGGCTGGCCAGGCCGTTAGGGCAAATTCCGGTGGCGGAGGTGATCGTCGCCATTGACGGGCCGATCGCGCTCACCTCCTGCGTTGACGGCGCCATGGGCTGCGAAAGCCAGTCGCTTTG
>JAMFRY010000169.1 GCA_026225015.1 Alphaproteobacteria bacterium | reverse complement strand
GTGCATCCAGCAAGGCCGGCAGGATTGTCAGGTTTGCCTGCACGCCAGAGACGAAAACCAATGCGGATTCGCTACCTTTGGCCTTCGCGAGCTTGGATTCGATTTGCGCATAAGGTGCGATATTGCCGGTGACGAGGCGCGAGGCCCCTGCCCCGGCGCCGTAACGCGTTGCGAAATCCACGGCGCGGCGGATGAGTTCGGGATGCCGGGTCAGGCCAAGATAGTCGTTGGAGGAAACATTGAACAGCTCCGCGCCTTCTTGCGTGCGGATGCGGCCGCCAGGGAGGTGTTCCACGATGCGGAGTTTGCGGCGGCGGCCGGCGGCCTCCAGACTGGCGAGGGTGGCCTGCCAATGATGGTTGAAATCGGGCACAATGTTCTTTCTTGGATGCGCGGCGCCGAAGATGGCGGGTGGCGCTTCGCTGACCCGCCCTACGCTGTTGGGGTTGTATTGGGGGTTACGGTTTCATCGTCGCTGCTGGTTTCAGGGAGATGTTCGGGGTTCATGATCGGCAGGACTTCGCCGAACCATACGGCGTGGACCTGGTGGTCGCGGCGGGGTTGGCCGGAATTGGGGTGCAGGAGGATGGTGAGGTTTTCGCGGTTGAGCATCAGCCAGGGGACGAAAATCGGGAAAGATTCCGTGGCGAAGGCGACTTGGAACATGGGCGCGGCATGCGGGCCGACGACCATGTCGCGCCAGCGACCGAGTTGCACGGAGAAACGTTCGGCAATCTGGGTACGGAGGTGCTCGGCCTGGGCGCGTTGTTCGGGCGTGCGGTAATAGATATGCGCGTGGTAGCTGCCGATCCGGGCGATCTCGGAAGTTGGCGATGGGGGGTTGGTCACAGGGGTATCCTTCGTGGGTAGGTGGTGGGTGGCGCTTCGCTTACCCACCCTACAATTATTCTTCCAATAGGAGCTTGTGCAGGGCTTCCCAGCTTGCCTTATCGGGGGCGAGGAGCAGGCCGCCGGTGGTCTCGGAGGGGCGGTATTGGGTGCCGTCATAGCGCGCGGCGTAACCGCCGGCTTCGGTGAAGAGCAATATGCCGGCGCAATGGTCCCAGGGCAGGGTTTTGCGGAACAGCATCATGTGGCAGTGGCCGGCGGCGATCATGCGGTATTGATGGGCGGCGCAGCGTAAATCGAAGCTGGCCGCGAGCCTGGCCATGCGCGAGACGACGCGGGTTTTCAGCGGCTCATCGAGGAAGCGCCAGGACAGCGCGCCGGTCATCTGGGTGACGGGCACGGCGGCGGCGGCGGTTAAACGTTTGCGGGCGCCATTGCGCGATCGGATCCAGGCGCCGCCGCCCGCAATGGCGATGGCGGTGTCGTCGCCGACGGGGTCGTGGATGAAACCGGCGAGGATTTTATCTCCATCCAACAGCGCCAGCATGACGCCGAATAGAGGCAGGTCGGATGCATAATTGGCTGTGCCGTCGATCGGGTCGATCACCCAGACCAGGCCAGGTTCCTGCAGGCGGTGCAAAAGATCGGGGTTGGCGGAGGCGGATTCCTCGCCGATGACATCGATGCCGGGAAACAGCGCCTTGAGGCCGGCGGTAAGGGCCTTCTCGGCGGCTTCATCGGCCACCGTCACCGGGTCCAGCGGGCCGGATTTTGTTCGCACATCCTCGCGCCCGAGGTTGCGAAAGCGCGGCATGATCTCGGTGGCTGAGACCTCCCGCAACAGGCTGACGATGCGGGTGATTTCATCCGGACTTAGGCTCATATCCGTTCGAACCGGGCGCGGTCGGCCTCGGACAGGCGGACTTCGACATGCACGATCGCGTCATCATCCCGGCGTGTGACCACTTCGCCATGGCGGTAGAGCCAGGCGAGTTTGGCGCCGTCTTGCGCCGCGACATCGTAGTGAACGTTGACGCGCCCGGCGCCCAGCCTGCGGTCGATGGCGCTGAGCAGCGCGGCCAGGCCTTCGCCGGTCAAGGCCGAGACGGCAATGCCGGCGTCACCATCGCCATTGGCCAGGCGGGGCACATTGGCGATGCCGCCGAGCAGGTCGGCCTTGTTCAGAACCTCGATACTGCGCGACGGCCAGGATTCATCAAGTGTGCCGTCCTTCACCATATTGTCGAGAACGTTGATGACATCATCGCGCTGGGCGGCGGTATCCGGATGCGCGGCGTCGCGGACATGCAGGATCAGATCGGCTTCCGCGACTTCCTCCAGCGTGGCGCGGAAGGCGGCGACGAGCTCGGTCGGCAAGTCGCTGATGAAGCCAACCGTGTCGGAGAGGATGACGTTGCGGCCCGAGGGCAGCGTGAGGCCGCGCATGGTGGGATCGAGCGTGGCGAAAAGCTGGTTCTCGGCCATCACGGCGGCGCCCGTGAGGGCGTTGAACAGGGTGGATTTGCCGGCATTGGTGTAGCCGACCAATGCGATGACCGGCGCCGGCACGCGTTTGCGGGCGCCGCGATGCAGGCCGCGGGTGCGGCGGACCTCTTCCAGCTCATGCTTCAGTTTGACGATGCGCTCGCCGATGAGACGGCGGTCGGCCTCGATCTGGGTTTCGCCGGGGCCGCCGAGGAAGCCGAAACCGCCGCGCGGGCGTTCAAGATGGGTCCAGCTGCGCACCAGCCGGGAGCGCTGATAGTCGAGATGCGCGAGTTCAACCTGCAGCGAACCCTCCCTGGTGCGGGCGCGTTCGCCGAAAATGTCCAGAATCAGGCCGGTGCGGTCGATAACCTTGCATTTCCAGGCGGTTTCCAGATTGCGCTGCTGCACCGGGGTCAAGGTGGCGTCTACCACCGCGACGGAGACTTCGTGCCGCGCGATATCCTCCCCGGCCAGCACGGTCTGGCCTTTGCCCAGCAGGGTGGCCGGCGTGCGGGAGCGGAGGTTGAAAATTCCTTCATGCACGATGACCAGCCCGATGGAGGCGGCCAAGCCCACCGCCTCGGCCATGCGGGCTTCGGCGACGCGAGTATGACCGGAGCTGTGGGAAGGTTTTTCCCAGGGCAGGATGATCGCCGCCCGGCTCGGCGGCGGCGCGGTATCCTGGGGCGCGTTCAGCCGGTGATGTCCTGCTCGGAGGGGCCGTAATCCGGACCTTCGGCGCGGGAGAGTTTCAAGGTTGAGGCGGCGGCATCCGCGGGCTGCGCGCCTTCGGCCTTGCTGGCGTCGAACAGCATGATCGGCGCGCCCGGCATGACCGTGCTGATCGCATGTTTATAAACCAGTTGCGTATGACCATCCCGGCGCAGCAGCACCGAAAAATTGTCGAACCAGGTGATTACGCCTTGCAGCTTCACGCCATTGACCAAAAACACAGTAACGGGGGTTTTGCTCTTGCGGACATGGTTCAGAAACACGTCCTGCACGTTTTGGGATTTTTCGTTGGCCACGTAGATTGTCCTTATTTTTGTCGTCTGTTCGACGATTGAGTTGAGTTCAGGTGAGTTAAGTTAGAGAGCCCGACAGTTCCGCACCTGCGTGGCGCAAGGTGTGGATAGCGCAACCTATAGCGAAAATGTTCTCCCCGGCAACCGTTGAGTGCGCTCGATTCGCTACGCGCGGAGAAACTAACCGGAAACCCGCTGGGTTTCACCGATCTCACGCTGCGCTTGGGCTTTTGCCGCGATTCGCCACTGCTGATCGAGGGCGGCATTCAGCTCGGCGCCGAGCAGCACCGCATAGGCGGTGAGGTAGAACCACATCATCAAGCCGATCAGCGTGGAGAGCGGCCCGTAGACCGCATTATAAGCGGCGAAATGGCCCACATAGAGGCCGAACGCCCAGGAGCCGAGCATCCACAGGAAGGTGGCGGCGGCGGCGCCGGGGGCAAAAAAAATGCGGCCCTCGCCGGCCGGTCCATAGCGGTAGAGCAGACCCAGTGAAACCACCACGAACGTGATCATGGCGGCGAAACCACCGATATCGACAAGCACTCGGGCGTAGCCGCCAAGGCCGACAAAACTGATGACCACCGGCAGCAGCACCAGCACGCCGATGGCGATGCAGGCGCCGATGATGGCCACGAGCGTCATCCCCAACGCCAGCAGCTGAAAGCGAATGATGCCGCGATCTTCCTCCTGGCGATAGGCCAGCGTGAGAGCGTTCAATACCGATTTCGTGCCGGTGGAAGACGACCAGAGCGTGATGAGCAGGCTGATGAGCAGGCCGAGTCCCAGCCCCTTGCCTGGCTGGCTGACCAGGCTTTGCACGCGATCAGAAATCAGCTCAAAGGCCGCCGGCGGCATGAATTGCTGCAGATAGGCAAGCTGCGGCTGCACCGTATCGGGATTGAAAGCCAGGCCGTAGATCGAGATGAGCATGGTGATCGCCGGGAACAGCGCCAGAGTGGCATAGAAGGCGCAACCTGCCGCCACCAGTGAAACACGCTGCGTAATCAGCGCCCTGCCCGCTTCGATCGCCGCCCGGCGAACCAGCAGAACACGCCCTCGTTTAGACATGGTTCCAGATTAGGATTTGTAGAAGGTGGGTCAATCCATCGACGCGGCCAAAAACCGGGCGTGGCGTAGGTGTCATCAGGCTGTCATCAAGCTCTTGGGGCCGGAGGCAATTCGGTTTTGATGATTAAAGCGGCAAAAGCCCTTTTTGCCGTATGGTGCGCCGCAAAAATTTTCTGGCCCTTGAACGTATTTTATGCAAGTATTAACAATCATAGACCGTCGGACGGAGCTTGCCATGCTGGATAAGACGATCGTTAACGAATTTTCCCACGTAAAACCGGGCGATACACCCTGGCGCACCGATGGGCTGCGCGGTTTCTTTTTGTACCGCGACCTTGGGGTGAAGCAGTCCACCGGCGGGCGGGTGATCTGCCAGCTGGTGAAGGCCAATCCGGATTTTCCGCCCGAAGAGGGTACCGGGTGGCATCAGCATATCGCCGATTTTCACATCGTCATCATGACCAAGGGTTGGGCGCGCTTCATGTATGGGGATAAGGAAACGCTGGTCTCGGCGGGCGATTGTGTGCACCAGCAACCCGGCATCACGCATTATTTGTTCGATTACTCGCCAGATATGGAATATCTGGAAATCACCTCGCCGGCCGATTTCGGAACCATCGAGGTCGAAGGCCCCTGCCCTATTCCGGCGCCGACGCCCTGGATCAAGACAGCCGTATGACCGGCGCCATTGATTGAAAAGGGCTCTGTGTTGTGCAAACACGGAGCCCTTTTTGTCTGCGGTTTTGTCTGCGGTTTTGTCTGCGGCACTCGCCGGTCGTGCTAGAAATCCAGATCGAGTTCGATGATTTCCTGGGGTTCGTCATGCGAGTCCTCAACCCATTCCTTCACAGGCGCCCAGTGCATGATCGTGTCGCCATAGGCCTTGGATTGATCGTCAACCGACACATCGTAGCTGATGAACCGGGTCACCACCGGCGCATACATGGCATCGGCAATGGTCGGCTT
>JAMFRY010000168.1 GCA_026225015.1 Alphaproteobacteria bacterium | reverse complement strand
ATATCCGGAATAAGAACTTTCTTCGACGGGTTCAGCAATTTTGCCGTCTCCGCCATGAAATGCACACCGGCCAGCACGATCACTTCGGCTTCCACCCGCATCGCCTCGCGCGCCAGCGCCAGGCTGTCGCCCACGATATCGGCGACGCCGTGATAAATCTCCGGCGTCTGGTAATTATGCGCCAGGATCACCGCATTCCGTTCACGCTTCAGCCGCGTGATCGCCTCGATATCCGGCGAAAACAGCGCCCATTCCGCGGGAGGAATGACGCGCGCCACGTTCCGATAAAGCTCCGTCAGATCAAGCGGCATTGTTCCTCCTAATGCTCATTCAGAGTATATATTGGGCCCGGAAAAACGAGTTTCCGACGCCTCTCGATATCCCCTTATACTAGCAATGAGCATAACCCTGTCAAGAGCGGCCGAGCGGAGGCTTGGTTCCTGCATAGGCGCGTTCCTGCAGAACATCGGCGCGGAAGCGGAAAAGCTTGGCCGGGCGCCCGCCGGTTGCTTCCGACATTAGCCCTGTTTCTTCAACCAGTTCCTGCTGTTCCACCAGCCGTCTGAAGTTCTGCTTATGCAATCTGCGCCCTGCAAGTGCTTCAACGCTGCGCTGCAAATCCAGCAAGGTGAATGTGGGCGGCATCAATTCGAACACGACTGGCCGATAGGTGATTTTGGCGCGCAGCCGGGCGATGCCGGTGGCGAGGATGCGCCTGTGGTCCTGCCGCATGGATGTGCCAAGATGCAAGCCGGCCGGATCGGCCGCACCGCTGATGCCGTCGCGCACGGCTTCCGCAACCAGCCCGGCCTCGTAGAGCAATTCGTAGCGTTGCAGCACCATTTCCTCATTCCAGCGCCGCCCCTCCAGCCCGAAGGAGATGGCGCCGCGCTGTCCGCGCGCCTTGCGTTCCACCGCCGTTCCGGCCGCCTGCGCCCAGGCCTTGAGTGCTTTTGCGATTGCCAGGTTCTCATCTTCCGCTTCGCGGCGATCCTCCCATGGGAAATATTTATACCAGCCGTACCAGGAGGCAGCCTCATCCTGCCGGTTCGGCTGCTCGCGCGTCAGCCCGAGATAGGAGATGGAGATCGCCCTTCCGTAGCTGCCGTGTTCGGCGTTCCTGTCGTTATCCGCAAAGGTGTAAAGCTGCTCCACATAGCCCAGCGGATGATGCGTTTGCCGTTCGACCCAGGCGCGCACCCCCGCCTGCAGGCTGCGATGCTCCGGCGAAAGCGGACCGGAGGGCAGGGAATTTCCATCGCCGATGGTCAGCACGCGCGGTACGCCGGCGGTTACCGCCACGAGCACCGCGATCAATTCAGCACTGACGGAACTTGCCCGGCTTTCCAGCATTGCCGCATTTCGCAGATCGTGGCACAACAAAGCAAGGCTGTATCGATTACATACCGTGGCGGAAGAGCGGCGCGAAGCAGGGGGCGCATGGACTGGGAACACCCGGTATTCACCTTTCCCGACTATACCGCGGCGGAGCGCGCGGCTGACCTGGTTATTCATTGCATCGGCGTGCCGGTCGGCGTGATTGCCGCTCTGCTGCTGCTTTATCGAACCTCCCTGCACGGCAACGCCGCGATTATCGGCAGCGTTGCGGT
>JAMFRY010000015.1 GCA_026225015.1 Alphaproteobacteria bacterium | reverse complement strand
TTTTCGGCGGTTCCTCGGAAGCGGCGATTGAGGCTGCCGGCCGCCATGCCGACATCTACGCCTTGTTCGGCGAAACTCTGGCCCAGGTTGCCGAACAGGTCGCGAGGGTGCGCAGCGCCGCGGCAAAACACGGGCGCAAGATCGGGTTCAGCCTGTCGCTTCGTCCCATCCTCGCACAAACCGAGGCGCTTGCCTGGGAGCGCGCCGATGCGATCCTGGCCCGCACCAGGGCGGAGCGTGCAAAGCTGGGATTGCAGGATTTCTCAGGCCCGGCGCGCAGCGAAGGCTCGGCCAGGCTGCTGCACGCCGCTTCGCTTGGCGACCGGCTGGACAAGCGGCTCTGGACCGGCGTCGCCCGTGTCACCGGCGCGCAGGGCAATACCACCGCGCTGGTTGGCACCCCCGCCCAGGTGGCGGACGCGCTGCTGGATTATTACGACCTTGGCGTCACCACCTTCCTGATCCGCGGCTTCGATCCGCTGGAGGATGCGATCCAGTACGGCAAGGAACTCATTCCGCTGGTGCGTGAAGCCGTCGCCAACCGCCCCGCCTCGGCCGGCCGCACCGCCAGCATCGCCGCCTGAGGAAGATAAACCAAGATGCCGCTGCAACAGGATGGCCGCCTTGGCAATATCGTAACCCCGAACCGTATCGTCATGGCGCCGCTGGGCCGCGCGCGCAACAGCGATCCGGGTCGCGAACCCGTCTTGCGAAGCGTCACCTATTACGTGCAGCGCGCCAGCGCCGGGTTGATCATCTCGGAGGCCACCCATGTTTCGGCCTCCAGCGTCAGCCGGCCCGGCACTGGCGCGATCCATTCGATCAGCCAGGTCGCGGCCTGGAAGAAAGTTACAGATGCGGTGCATGCCGCGCAGGGGCGGATTTTTCAGCAGCTTTTCCATCTTGGCCGCAAGGCGGACCCTGACCGTCTGGGCGGCGCCTTGCCCATCGCGCCCTCCGCAATCGCGGCAATCGGGGAGATCAGCGGCATCGCCGGCCCCAAGCCGTTCCCGGTCCCGTGCGCTTTGGCAAGCGATGAGATACCGGAAATCATTCAGCAATTCCAGGCCGCTGCCATCAACGCCCATGCCGCCGGGTTCGATGGCATCGAACTGCACGCGGCAAATGGGTTCCTCATCGACCAGTTTCTGCGCGATTCCGCCAACCAGCGCAGTGACGATTATGGCGGCTCAGTCGCAAACCGGGCGCGCCTGCTGCTTGAAATTGTCGATGACGCGATCGCCATCTTCGGCGCGGGCGGCGTGGGCGTCCGCGTATCGCCGCATGCGACGCAGGATGGCTTGAACGATTCCAACCCCGCCGCGTTGTACAGCCATGTTGCGCGGGAATTATCCGCGCGGGGCATCGGCTATCTGCACCTGATCGAACCGGATTCCATTCCCGAAGCCAACAAGCTATTACCCGCGTTGCGCCCGATTTTCGCCGGCCCGCTGATCCTCGCCGGCGAGTTCAACCAGGGCAGCGCGGAGGCGGCGATCGCCGATGGCCGCGCCGATTATGTCGCCTTTGGCCGGCTATTTATCGCGAATCCGGATCTGGTCGAGCGCTTCAGGCTGGGGGCGCCGCTGAATGTGCCGGACCCGGCGACGTTCTATTCCGGCGGCGATGCCGGCTATATCGACTATCCGACGCTCAGCCAGCAGGACACCGCGCAAGCGAGCCAGTAGAAGAAATTTCGCCCAAACTTAGGAAATCCACCATGTCAGCAACCCGGAAACAGCTTCATCTCGGCGCCATATTAAGCGGCGTCGGCACCGGCCAGAATGACTGGCTGGCGCCTGGACTTCCAGGCGATGCCAGTGTCAATATCGACTGGTATATCGAAAATGCCCGCAAGGCCGAGGCCGCGAAGTTCGATCACGTCTTCATCGTCGATTCACCCTTCATCACACCGGACACCGCGCCGCATTTCCTCAACCGTCTGGAACCGTTGACGCTGCTCTCGGCGCTGGCCGTGGCGACCAGAAAAATCGGCCTGGCGGGAACCCTCACCACCTCCTACTGGGAGCCCTTCAACGTGGCCCGCCAGTTCGCCTCGCTCGACCTGATCAGCAAAGGCCGTGCCGGCTGGAATGTGGTCACCACCGGGCTGGAAGGCGCGGCGCGCAATTACGGCCGTGAAGAACATTTTCCGCATCAGGACCGCTACCGCCGTGCGGCCGAGTTCGTCGACGTAGTGAAGGGATTATGGGACAGCTACGAGGATGATGCCTTTCCCCGCGATAGGGACAAAGGTGTTTTTCTGGACAAGTCCAAGCAGCACAAGCTCAACCATCACGGGGAATTCTTCCATGTCGCAGGGCCGCTGAACATTCAACGTTCTCGCCAGGGTCAACCGGTGATCTTTCAGGCGGGCGAGTCGAGCGAAGGCCGCGCCTTCGGGGCGGCAATCGCCGAGGGCATTTATTCCAACGCGGAAAATTTCGAGCAGGCGAAGGAATATTACGACGACGTGAAAGGCCGCGCCAAGGCGCTTGGCCGCAATCCGGACCATATCGTCATTCTGCCAGGGCTGATTCCCATCATCGAAGATACCGACGAAGCGGCGCAGGCGCGCCAGGAGGCGCAACTCGGCGCGCTGGATCTGCAAAAGGCCCTGGTGCAGCTTGGCCGCCCATTCAACTATCACGATTTCAGCCAATACCCCCTGGATGGACCGTTTCCCTCAGTCGAGCATCTGACCTTGAACAGCTATAAAGGCCATGCCGAACGCATTATCCGCGTTGCCTCAAAGGAAGGCCTCTCTTTGCGTGAGACGGCCTGGCGCTTTGCGGCACGTCGCCTGCCTTTCGTCGGCACAGCCGTTACGGTCGCCGATGAAATTCAGCATTGGTTCGAAGGCGGCGCCTGCGATGGGTTCAACTTCCGCGTCACCAAACCGGCAGACTTCGCCCGTTTCACCGATCAAGTGGTGCCGATCCTGCGCGCGCGTGGCTTGTTCCGGGAAGAATACGAACATGACACGCTGCGCGGCCATCTCGGCCTGCCATTCCCGGTCAACCGCTACGCGGCCACACAACTCGCGGCGGAATAAAGGATTACGCCAACTCCAGCACGCTGGCCTGCACCAGGGAAGCCAGCAGCCCGGCGGCCGAGGAGGGTTCATCGGTCGTGAACAGCGCATAGCCCACGCCTGGCACGGCTGGCAGGCTCTCCTGGGGCAAAGGCGGTATCAACCCGCTCTCCATGAACAGCGAGTTGCGCAAGGTGATGGCGAGCCCGCTTTGCACCGCCGCCCGCACGGCGGAGAGGCTCGCCGTTTCCACCACGACCCGGAATTTCCGGCCGGATTCTTCCAGCATCGCCAAGGCCGTTGCGCGGAACAGGCAGGGCTCGGCCAGCAGGGCCACGGGCAGCACCTCGCGTTCCAGCAGGTGCGCATGGCCGATCCATAGCATCGGCATCGTTTTGAGGTTCTTTGGCTCCTGTTCCGGCCGAACGCATACCACCACGTCGAGTTGATGCGCCTTCAGGGCCTCCAGCAATTCCTGCGATCCGCCTACCCGCACCTGCAACTGGATTTCCGGATGGCTAATCACGAACTCATTCAGCACGCCCGGAAGCAGCAGATCGGCGAAATCCTGGTTCATGCCAATCCCCACCGCGCCGGACAGCGCCTGGCCCTGCAATGAGGCCACCGCGCGGTCGTTCAATTCGAGGATTTGCCGCGCCACAACCAGCAGATGTTCGCCGGCCGGCGTCAGCCGCAATCGGCGTCCCTGCCGGTTGAACAAGGGCTTGCGCACGATTTCCTCCAGCCGGCGCATCTGCAAGCTCAATGCCGATTGGGTCACGAAAACCCGCTCCGTAGCCTGCAGCATGGACCCGGTCTCGATAATCGCGACAAAACTGCGCAACACTTCGATGGGCAAATTCACCGCCACCGGATAACCCCTTCACCCAGCATAAACCTTGTCCCAAAACGCAAATATTAACTAGAGTTGGTCTGTATAGTTAATAGTGTAATAATAGACAAGATTCCGGCGCAAGAAACGCAAGCAGCCGGTTTTGGGCATAAAGCCCGGCGCCACAAAACAAGATTGGCAGCAAATAACAAACGGCACCCAGATATTTTATCTGAGTGCCGTTTGTTGGTCCGGACCGGTCCGGCTAAGCAGTCTGTCGGCTCAAGCGAGTTGAGCGGCCAGCTTCGCATGCCAGGAAGCGCCATGCCCCTCCGGCGCGTTGATCAGAAGGCTGCTACCTGCAGAAGCTGACGAGTCGCCGCCGAAAGCGGAGGTGGAGATCGCCGGTGTCACGGGGAGCGACACGCCAGAGGCTGCTGTACTGGTTTTGCCGCTGAAGTCCGCCGGCTTGCCATTGTCCCAGAGCGCGGAGGCATTAGTCGTAGTGGGCTTCACGCTCAGAAAATTCAGCGTTGACCATGACGAGGTTGAGGCCGCGATGGCAGGCGCCGATATGGCCGCGTTTGTCGCCGCGGCGCGGGTTGCCGGGTCGAAGATGACGGCCTTGCCCAGGCTATTTGCCTCGATACCGAAACTATGACCCACAAAACTCTGCGATGGATCGAACTGGAGCTTGTAGACTGACCCCGATAAATCGACGCTAAGCACGTTCCCGGCGTTCAACTTCACGTTATCGGCCGACGTGTAGGCAACCCCCGGCATAACGATCAGGTCGCCGGTCGCACCGTTTGCGTCAAAGCCGGTGATCGTATTGCTGGGCGCGGACGGGCCCGCAATGGATAGTGTGCCATTGCTGCCTTCGAACTCGATCGGCCCGGAGACCGTCGCGCCCC
>JAMFRY010000167.1 GCA_026225015.1 Alphaproteobacteria bacterium | reverse complement strand
GTGATGGGCATCGGCCCCGTGCCCGCCAGCCAGAAATTACTCGCGCAGCTCGGCCTTGGCATTGGCGATTTCGATCTGATCGAGCTGAACGAGGCGTTTGCCTCGCAGGTCATCGCCTCGGCGCGGGCACTCGGCGTGGACCCGGCGGCGGCGCATTTGAACCCGCATGGAGGGGCCATCGCCCTTGGCCACCCGCTGGGCGCCTCCGGCGCGCGGCTCGCGCTCACCGCCCTGCATGGGCTGGAGGTGCGCGGCGGCAAACGCGCGCTGATCACCATGTGCATCGGCGTTGGCCAGGGCTTGGCGCTGGCTATGGAACGGGTCTGAGGAGACGGACGGCATGGCTTTTGCCAAACTGAATCATGTGCTGGTGCATTGGCGCGAAACCGGCAAGCCGGACGCGCCGGCGCTTATCTTCGTCAACTCGCTGGGCACCGATTGCCGCCTGTGGGACGAACTGGCAGAAATGCTGCGGCGGGACTGGCGCATCGTGCTGTATGACAAGCGCGGCCACGGCCTTACCGAAGCCCCACCGGGCCCCTATAATATCCCAGTCCTGGCAGACGACCTGCTGGCCCTCGCCGATCATCGCGGCCTGGCACGCTTTGCTGTGGTGGGGCTCTCGATTGGCGGACTCATCGCGCAGCAGGTGGCAATTCGGGCGCCGGAGCGCCTCACCGCCCTGGTGCTGGCCGACACAGCGGCGCAGATCGGCACGACCGAGAGCTGGAACGCGCGCATAGAAGCCGTGACGCGGAACGGCCTGCCCGGTATCGCGGATGCGGTGATGCAGCGCTGGTTCACGCAAGCCTTCCACGCCACGCAGCAAGACGCCCTGGCCGGCTGGCGCGCCATGCTTTGCGCTACCTCTGCCACCGGTTATACCGCCGCCTGCGCCGCTTTGCGCGATGCCGACCTCACCGCGCAGATCGCCGCCATCACCGCCCCGACTTTGGTGCTTGCGGGCGATGATGACCAGTCCACCCCGCCCGACCTCGTCCGCGCCACCGCCGCGCGCATTCAAGGCGCGCGGTTCGAGTTGATCCCCGATTGCGGCCACATTCCCCCCGCCGAGCAGCCAGCCCGTTTGGCGGCTCTGATCCAATCCCATCTGCAGGAGCATTTTCATGGCTGATCCCTCCCCGCGCTTCACGCAAGGCATGGAAACGCGCCGGAAAGTTCTGGGCGAAACCCATGTCGATGCCGCAATAGCCAGCACCACGCCTTTCACGGCTGATTTCCAGACCCTGATCACCGAAACCGCCTGGGGCTCCGTCTGGTCGCGAAAAAACATTTCGCTGCGTGAACGCTCGATGATCACCATCGCCCTGCTGGCGGCGCTGGGGCATGACGACGAGGTGGCGATGCATGTGCGCTCCACCCGCAACACCGGTGCCAGCATGGACGACATCAAGGAGGCGCTGCTGCATGTCGCGATTTATGCCGGCGTGCCGGCCGCCAACCATGCCTTCAAGATTGCCGCGCAAACCTATGCTATCATGAACGAGGAGGAGACAAATGCGTAACGGCCCGGCGCCCGACCATGATGGCGGCTTCTACCAGCGCGACCGCGCCTGGCACCCGCCGGCCTTCACGCCCGACTATAAAACTTCGGTGCTGCGCTCGCCCAAACAGCCGCTGCTCGCGCTGGGCAACACGCTCTCCGAGATGACCGGCCCGGTCTTCGGCCATGATATTCTGGGCCCGCTCGATAATGATCTGATCCGCAATTACGCCACCAATGGCGACCCGGTCGGCCCGCGCATGATTGTGCATGGGCGTGTATTGGATGAAGACGCACGTCCGGTACCCGGCGCGCTGGTGGAGTTCTGGCAGGCCAATGCCGGCGGGCGCTACCGCCACAAAAAGGAGAGCTACCTCGCCGCACTTGACCCCAATTTCGGCGGTTGCGGGCGCACCATTACGGACGAGGAAGGCCGCTACTGGTTCCGCACCATCAAGCCCGGCCCCTACCC
>JAMFRY010000014.1 GCA_026225015.1 Alphaproteobacteria bacterium | reverse complement strand
GCTTTATCCGTTCTCCAAGGTCAACGATCCGCTTTCCCACGTCGCCGCCGCGGCCGGTGGGACCGTGCTGATCCGCGCGCAAGCGCTGGAGCGGATCGGCGGGATCGAAAAGATCAAAACCGCGCTGATCGATGATGTTGCATTGGCCCGCGAGATAAAGAAATTCGGTCTGATCTATCTTGGCCATTCCGGGCTCGCTACCTCTATCCGCCCCTATCCGGAATTTGCCGATGTGTTCCGGATGGTTTCGCGCAGCGCGTTCACGCAGTTGAATTATTCGGTGTTGGTGCTGGCCGGCACGCTACTGGGTCTGGCGCTGGTATGGCTGGCGCCGGCTTGGGAAACATTCTTCGGCCATGGCTGGCGGTTTCTGTTCGGCCTGGCCGCCTATGCGATTGCCGTCATCAGCTATCTGCCGACCTTGGCGCGCTACCGTGTTTCCAGATTCTGGGCTCTGGCGCTGCCCTTGATCGCGCTGTTCTACATGGCCGCGACTTTTTCCTCGGCCCTGGACTACTGGCGCGGCAGCGGCGCCAAATGGAAAAATCGCAGCTACGGGGCGGATCCCGTATGAGCGCCATCAACGATAATATCGTTCCCGCGCCTCAGCCGGCCACGCCTCAGCCGGCCGCACCTAAGCCGGCCGCACCCGAGCCGGCTACCCCGGAACCGGCTGCTCTTGAGCCCGCGATGGCGGCGAGCGTCGAAATCTCGTCCGGCAAGGATCGGGGAGACGAAAATTTCCCCGTCGGCTCCTGGCTGATTCGCAAAAACCTGCGCGCGCATGTGCATGCTTTCTACAGCTTCGCCCGCAATGCCGATGACATCGCCGACGATGCCGAACTGGCGCCGGACCAAAAAATCGGCCGGCTGGACCGGATGGAGGAAGTGTTGCTCGGCGCGCGCGAAACCGGTTCCCCCTCTGCCTTGCGTCTGCGCGAAAGCCTGTCGCAAAGCGGGGTCTCGACAATTCATGCGCGCGAATTGCTGGTGGCGTTCCGTCAGGACGCAACCAAAACACGCTATGAAAGCTGGGCGGAGCTGATGGATTACTGCCGCTATTCGGCCGCGCCCGTGGGCCGCTATGTTTTGGACCTGCATGGCGAATCGCGCGAAACCTGGCCAGCCTCGGATGCGCTATGCGCCAGCCTGCAGGTTTTGAATCATTTGCAGGATTGCGCCGGCGATTTGCGCAGCCTGGACCGTTGCTACATGCCGCAGGACTTGCTGGCCAGCCACGAGATGCGCACCGATGACCTCGCCCGCGGCAACAGCCTGCCCGGCCTGCGCGCCACCTTCGATGAAATATTGGAAAAGACCCGGGAGTTGAACAGCCAAGCGGCGGCGCTGCCGGGCCTGGTGAAAGCCCGCCGCCTGCGCGTGGAAACCGCAACCATCGCGGGCCTGGCCCGGCGCCTGACCCGGCGGCTGGAGAGAGGCGATCCGCTGGCCATGCGGGTGAAGCTGACACCTGCGGATTTTTTCTCCGCCAGCTTGGCTGCCCTGCCGAGATTCGCATGAGCGAGGCGTATCTGGACCCGGCGGATATTGCCGAAGTCACCGCAATTGTTCGTGATTCCGCCACGTCTTTCTACCACGGCATGAAGATTCTCGAACCAAGGCGGCGGACGGCGATGTATGGCATTTACGCCTTTTGCCGCAAAGTGGACGACATCGCCGATGATGACGATGTGCCATTGAGTGAAAAACGCGAAGCGCTGGAAACATGGCGCCAGCGCGTGGCGGCTTTATTTGCGGGCCATGCCGATGACGCCATTACCCGCGTATTGCGCGCCAGCGCTGTCGCCTACCAGCTGCACGAGGCGGATTTCATCGGCATTGTCGACGGCATGGAAATGGATGCAGGCGAGCCGATCGTGGCACCTCCGCTGCCGGTATTGGATTTATATTGCGACCGTGTCGCCTCCGCCGTCGGGCGGCTTTCGGTTTGCGTATTCGGCGATGCCGGCGCCGCGGCTCAGGAGGTTGCGTATGCGCTCGGCCGGGCTTTGCAACTTACCAATATCCTGCGCGATGTATGGGAAGACGCGCAGCGCGGCCGGTTGTATCTGCCGTATGAATATCTGGTCGGCGAATCCGTTCCGGTCAACGTGAATGGCGCGCTGAATTCGGCGAATTTGCCGGCCGCCTGCGAGCGCGTCGCGATTCTGGCGGATGCGTATTTTGAGCAGGCGATCGCGGCCATGCGGCATTGCCAGCGCCGCGCAATGCGTCCGGCAAGGCTGATGGCCGCCAGCTACCGGCCGCTTTTGCGCATTTTGCGCGCCAATCAATTCGTCTATTCCGGGCAGCGGGTTTCGCTGCCGAAATATAAAAAACTCCTGCTGGCGGCGCGGCTTTATCTGCCGTGACCGAATACCACGTCATCGGCGCCGGCCTCGCCGGGCTGGCGGCAGCCTGCCTGCTCGCCGAACGCGGCAAAGATGTGGTGCTGCATGAGGCGGCAAAGGCGGCCGGGGGAAGGGCGCGGTCTTATTTCGACGCGCAGCTCAACTGCCGGATCGATAACGGCAACCATCTGTTGCTTTCCGGCAATGATAGCACGATGCACTATCTCCGCCGCATCGGCACGGAGGATTCGCTCACCGGCCCGGCAGACCCGGTTTTCCCGTTCGTGGATTTGTGCTCCGGCGCGCATTGGAAATTGCGGCTGAACCGCGGCCGCCTGCCCTGGTGGATTTTTGCGCCCTCGATGCGCGTGCCCGGCACCAGGCCCGCCGACTATCTTCTCCTCCTGAAACTGCGTCGGGCCGGGGCCGGCGATCTGGTGGAGCGTCTGGTTGGCGGGGCTGGGTCGCTCTACCGTAATCTATTGGAGCCGCTGGCCATCGCCGCGCTGAACACCCCGCTCGATATCGCTTCGGCCCTGCCGCTCAAGGTCGTGCTGGCTGAGACCATCGAGCGCGGTGGCGCCTCAAGCATTCCGCGCTTCCCCGCCATTGGGCTCTCCGAGAGTTTCGTCGATCCCGCGCTCGCCTGGCTGCAGGCGCGGGGTGCGGAAATCCGTCTGGGTCAGCGCGTCACCGCAATCGACCCGGACCAAAAAACCATCCTTGCGGCGCCGCCCTGGGTTGCCGCCGAATTGCTTCCTGGCCTCATCGTGCCGGATGAATTCGAGGCGATCTGCAACCTGCATTTCAAGGCGCAGGTCGATCCGGGCGAAGCAAAATTCTGGGGGCTTATTGGCGGGACGGCTGAATGGGTGTTTGCCAAGGGCGAAATCCTGTCGGCGACCATCTCGGCCGCCAACAGATATAACGACGCGGGCAATGCCGAACTGGCGGCAAAAGTCTGGGCCGAACTTGCCAAAGCGCTTGGGCTTGGCGCCGAACTGCCCGAATACCGCGTGGTGCGGGAAAAGCGCGCCACGTTTGCCGCAACCCCGGCGCAGCTGGCGCGTCGGCCGAAAACCCGAACAGTCAACAAAAACCTGGTTCTGGCGGGCGATTGGACCGATACCGGCCTGCCCGCCACCATCGAGGGCGCAATTCGCTCCGGCAACGCGGCGGCCGAAGCGATCCTTAACCCTGGCTATCCTTAACCAGAAATGACACTAAGTCAGCCATGAATGTGATTCTGGAAGAGAGCATTGCCCGCGCCAATGCCTCGCTGTTGAGCGAGCGGCAGGGCGATGGGCATTTTGTCTACGAGCTGGAGGCCGATGCAACGATTCCGGCAGAATATGTGCTGCTGGAACACTATCTGGACCGTATCGAGCCGGCGCTGGAAGCAAAAATCGGCGTCTATCTGCGGCGAATCCAGGGCGATTCCACGCATAATCCAGGCGGCTGGCCGCTTTTCCATGCCGGCAAATTCGATCTCTCGGCTTCCGTAAAGGCCTATTTCGCGCTGAAAGCGATCGGCGATGACCCGCAAGCCCCGCATATGCAACGCGCAAGAGCGGCGATCCTTGCCGCCGGGGGTGCGGAACGGAGCAATGTGTTCACCCGGATTCAGCTTGCGCTGTTCGGCGCAATGCCCTGGCGCGCCTGTCCGGTGGTGCCGGTCGAGCTGATGCGGATGCCGCCTTGGTTTCCGATCAACATGCGCAAAGTCTCCTACTGGTCGCGCACGGTAATGGCGCCGCTGATGGTGCTGCTGGCCAACAAGCCGCAGGCGCGCAATCCCAAGGCCATCCGGATCGATGAATTGTTCCGCCAGCCCCCCGAGACGATCGACGATTACATCCGGGGTCCTTTCAAATCCCCCTGGGGCTATTTCTTCAAATATCTGGATTCCGTGCTGCGGTTGGCCGAACCCCATTTTCCGAAAAGCTTCCGGCAGGGCTGCATTGATGCGGCCGTCGCCTTCGTCACCGAACGGCTAAACGGAGAAGATGGGCTTGGCGCAATCTACCCGGCGATGGCCAACAGCGTGATGATGTTCGACGTGCTGGGCTATGCCCCGGAGCATCCGGACTTTTTCTCCGCCTGGACCTCGGTACGCAAATTGCTGGTGGTGCGCGAGGATGAAGCCTACTGCCAACCTTGCCTCTCGCCGATCTGGGATACCGCGCTCGCCGGCCACGCTCTGGCGGAATCCGGCAGTGATTCGGCGGTGTTGGAAGCCTGCGACTGGCTCAAGCCGAAGCAAATTCTCGACGTGGTGGGCGACTGGGCGGATAACACCCCAGGCACGCCGCCTGGCGGCTGGGCGTTTCAGTACAATAACGCGCATTACCCGGATGTGGATGATACCGCCGTGGTCGGCATGCTCCTGCACCGCGCCAAGGACCCCAGCTACGAGGAATCCATTGAACGGGCGCGGCAATGGGTTCTCGGCATGCAGTCCAGCAACGGCGCCTGGGGCGCATTCGATGTGAACAACGACCGGCAATATCTCAACCACATCCCCTTCGCCGATCACGGCGCGCTGCTGGACCCGCCGACCGAGGATGTCTCGGGCCGCTGTGTCGGCATGCG
>JAMFRY010000166.1 GCA_026225015.1 Alphaproteobacteria bacterium | reverse complement strand
GCCGGCGGCATGTTCCACCGTAATATGGGCAATGGTCTGGGCGGTTTTGCCCAAACCCATGTCATCGGCCAGGAACCCGCCCAACCCATGGCTTGCCAGGTGCTGCAGCCAGTCCACGCCCTCCTGCTGGTAATGCCGCAACTCGCCTTTGAATTCATGCGGCAGCGCCACGGGCTGAATGTCCGGCTCGCCCCGGAACTGCTCGACATAGGCCTCGATGGCCGCTGCATTCTGCCAGCTGGTGGTCAGCACATCCTCCAGCTCCAGCACCGTCGCCGCGGCGCCGGCCGGCAGCACCAGGTTTTTCTCCATGGTGCGGCCGGCGGCTTCGATCAGATCGCCCATTACCGCCAACAGCCGCCGGATGCGATCCGCCGGCAGCTTCAGCACCCGGCCGTCCTCAAGGCTGGTAATCAAATCATCGCCGACGATCTGCGCCGAGTCGATCCCGCCGCGGGCCAGCAATTGCTCCAGGATCGGCAGCAGCGGGTGCCGCTCGCCATCGATTTCGATGCCGAATTCCAGCGAGAACGCGCCTTTTTCGGCGTCCCCAACCTGCACATCCAACGCACCCACCGTTTCCACCAGACGCGGGCCGAAATTCTCGTCGATATTGGTCTGCCAGCCCATCGCCTGCAGTTGCGGCACCCTTACCGCGACAAAATGGTGCCATTGCGCGGCTGCATCCTGGCCCCGAAACGACAGCACCCGTTGGCCGCGCGCCGATTTGCCGTCATTCACCCGCATCTGCATGAAATTATCCGGCCGCAACGCCTCTAGCGCTTCCAGCTCCGCGCCGGGATTGCGCCGGATGAATACCGGGCCGCCGGCTGATTTGCCGCGAATGAAGGGGCTGTCATCGGCGCCATCTACCCGCACGCCGCCATAGTCGAAATCCAGGGTCAGCACATCGATCAGCCGCTGCCGTCCCAGGTCATCGGGCGCATAGACTCGGCGCAGATTCAGCACCGGCACCGCCGGCCGCTCCAACACCACGCCGTTTACCTCTGGTAGCTGTGGGGTCGCCGCAATCACCGCGGGTTTGGCGCGCCTGCCCTGCGGGCGGATTTTCGCCGGCGCCTGCACCCTGGGCTGGGTGGGATCATAGGCCGGCATAATCACTTCCGGCTCCGGTTTGGGCTTCTGCAATTGCTGGAAACGCTGCATGGCGGCCAGCGCCGTTGCTGTCATGTGCGGGCATTTCCATTCGCCGCAGGAACACTCCCGCTCCGCGAAGGATATCTTTTTATGATAGAGCGTCGGCTCGATCGTCACCCGCCGCTGCGTTCCTTTGTCGTCGACGACTCCCGTGATCACGTCGCCCTTCAGGCTAACCTGCACGGCGTCGATAAAGTTCAAGCTCCGCCCGCGGCGGATCAATGGCGCGTCGAAGGCTTGCTCCAAATCTTCTGTGGAATACGGCGTCGGCATTCAGCAAAAACCCTTTATTCTAGCCATCAGACGCGGGTTTCCGCCGACTGCTGCAGTTAAGCACAACGAGGCCGCGGTTCGACCGGCCAACGGTCTTAATACAGCAATCCTGGAAAAACGTTAGTGTTTTTACGCAATGCAGCGCGGATTGCCGAAACTGTGGCAATTTCACCCCAATTCGGCGTTGCATTCCGCCAAGCGCTTGCAATTTCCGCAATGCAGCGGCGATTGCGGGCAATATGACATTTTCCGCGAGAGATTATATCTATACCGACCCACTCGGAGAAACAGCAATGGCGAATCCCCGGCAATTGCATCTCGGCGCATTCATGCGGCCCGTGAGTATCCATACCGGCGCTTGGCGTTATCCCAGCGCCGATCCCAGCGCCAATTTCAATTTTCCGCGCATCAAGCAGCTCATCCAAACGCTCGAGCGCGGCAAGTTCGATGCGTTTTTCATGGCCGATCATGTCGCGGTGCTGAACATGCCGCTTGAAGCCTTGAAGCGCAGCCATACTGTCACCTCCTTCGAGCCGTTCACGCTGCTCTCGGCGCTGGCGGGGGTAACCGAGCATATCGGGCTGATCGCCACCGCCACGACCACCTATGACGAGCCCTTCCACATCGCCCGCCGCTTCGCCTCGTTGGACCATATTTCCGGCGGCCGGGCAGGCTGGAACATCGTGACCACCGGCAATCCGGAATCGGCGTGGAATTTCGGCCGGGAAGACCACATGGACCATGACGAGCGCTACCGCCGCGCCCGCGAATTCTACAGCGTGGTCACTGGATTATGGGATTCGTGGGCCGATGACGCGTTCATCCGCGATGTCGCCTCCGGCACCTTCTTCGACCCTGAGAAACTCCATGTCCTCAACCATAAAGGCGAATATCTCTCGGTCCGCGGCCCGCTGAACATCGCCCGTCCGGTGCAGGGCTGGCCGGTGATCGTGCAGGCCGGCGCCTCCGAGCCGGGGCGGCAGCTCGCGGCGGAGACCGCCGAGGTTATTTTCGCCAGCGGCAACACGCTGGCCGCCGCGCAGGAATTCTATACCGACGTCAAGGGCCGCATGGAGAAGCTCGGCCGTAATCGCGACCACCTCAAAATCCTGCCCGCCGCCTTCGTGGTGGTTGGCGACAGCCTGGAGCAGGCCCGCGAGATTCGCCTGCGGCTCGATTCCGGGGTGCATTACGAGAGTGCGATCGCCTCGCTTTCCATCTCGCTCGGCGTCGATGCCTCGAAATTCGACCCTGACGGTCCATTGCCGGAAATTCCGGAAACAAATGCCAGCAAATCCGGCCGTGCCAACACCATTGCGCTGGCGGCGCGGGAAAATCTTACCGTAAGGCAGCTTGCGCAGCGGCTCGGCGGCTATGGCGGGCTGGCATTCGTTGGCACCGCCGCCGGGGTCGCCGATGAGATGCAGGAATGGCTGGAGGCGGAGGGCTCCGACGGATTCAATGTGATGTTCCCGTATCTGCCCGGCGGCCTGGATGATTTCGTGGGCAAGGTCGTCCCGGAGCTGCAGCGGCGCGGGATTTTCCGACGCGAATATGCTGGCAAGACCTTGCGCGAAAATCTCGGTCTGCCAAGGCCGAAAAACCAGTTCTTTTCGTAACCCCACCGCCGGCTTGCACAGACAAGCAAACCGCGACAAAATATCTTCCAAGTCCTGAACGGATGCGACCAAATAAACGTTATGGAGACTTCCACCTTGGATAATATCGAAGAAAACCGCGTCAACCTCCGCCGCGCCACGCACGACCTCAACGACACGATCTTCGATCTTTGCGCAAAAGTGCAGCCCATCAGCCCCGAAGCAGCCCTCGCCATCGACCGCGCGCATACCGCTTTATTCGAAGCCTGGACCTATCTCTGCACGCCGCCGGACGACGACGACGATCACGGCCATTAAGGTTTTGCTCGGCTCGATCGGCGCAGTCTTGATGGCTTCACCCTCGTTAATGGGTTAAGAAGTTTTCATTCTATCTCAGAAGTATTCAGTGGTGATGGGCGGACGTTTATTTCAAGTGACCTCTGTCGTTTGAAACAAACAGGGGGTTATCAATGCTGAATTTTGTCCAGGAGTGGCATTTCGTTATTTTCATGCCGTTCCTCATCATCAATACCGTTGCCGCCATCGTGGGGATTGCGAATTTGGCCGATAGCCGCCGCGGGAAGCGACCGGCTCGCCGCCTCGCGCCGGAGTTGGCCGCGAGAATATCCGCCGCTTCCTGGGCCTCGACGCAACCTTGTCCGGTTCCATCGGAAACGTGCAGCGGGTGATTCGGCTGGTTTCGACCAAGGCATAAGTTTCACCCTCATGGGGCGAAGCGTTCAGGACAGGCTGCTCAGAGCCTACCTCCGCCGCAAGGCCAAACATGTTCGCCGTACAGAACGGACACCTCGCCGCGTTAGGCGGGCCACTTCCGGCGGCGGGAACCCGAATCGCAGTAATTCCGCGAATCCTGGCCTTTATCCCGCCGATTGCCTGCGCTAAACTCGTCCCATGAACCAGTTCCTAACAAACTCGCTCCGTTCCGGCCCGGATGGGCGCGGCCGTTTCGGCGAATTCGGCGGCCGCTTCGTCGCCGAAACCCTGATGCCGCTGATCCTGGAGCTGGAAACCGCCTATGAGGCCGCCAAGGCAGACCCCAGCTTCCAATCGGAAATCGACTATTACCTGCAGCACTATGTCGGCCGGCCGAGCCCGCTCTGGTTCGCCGAACGTCTCACGAAAGAACTCAGCGGCGCCAAAATCTACTTCAAGCGCGACGAGCTGAACCATACCGGTGCGCATAAGATCAATAACTGCATCGGGCAGATCCTGCTCGCCCGCCGCATGGGCAAAACCCGCATCATCGCGGAAACCGGCGCTGGGCAACATGGCGTCGCCACCGCCACGGTCTGCGCCCTCTTCAACCTGCCCTGCACCATCTATATGGGCGCGGTCGATGTCGAGCGGCAGAAGCCCAACGTGTTCCGCATGAAGCTGCTGGGCGCCGAGGTGATCCCTGTGCAATCAGGCGCCGCCACACTGAAGGACG
>JAMFRY010000165.1 GCA_026225015.1 Alphaproteobacteria bacterium | reverse complement strand
TAACTTTCGCCTGCGCCTCGGGCTGCAGGTAAATCATGAGGTTCCGGCAGGAAACAAAATCGATTTTCGAGAAAGGCGGATCCGCCAGCACATCTTGTACAACGAAAACGATTCTACTTCTTAACCCGCTAGAAACGCGATAGCCTCGTTCCTCCTTGATAAAAAACTGCGCAAGACGTTCCGCTGACACGGTCTGCGCAATCCCCGCTGGATATACGCCCTCGCGCGCGGTGGCGACGGCATCTGTGTCGACATCAGAGGCAAAAATCTGCAGTTTCGCGGGAGAATTTGTTACGCTTATCTGTTCCTCGAACAAAATGGCGAGCGAATAGGTTTCTTCGCCGGTGCTGCAACCGGCAATCCATATACGGATCGGTTGATCACCTGCGGAATCGACAATCTCCGGAATAGCAATGCGCGCCAGGGTTTCGAAAACTTTTTCGTCTCGGAAAAAACTCGTCACGTTTATCAACAGGTCTTCCGCTAACCGGTAGCGCTCGCTTGCGTCGGTTTTAACAACGTTCAGATAACTCTCCAAGTCATCGGTGGGCAATCCGTGCATGGCGACGCGCCGTGCGATACGGCGCTCCAGCGTTCCCGGCTTATAGAGCGTAAAGTCGTGCGGCGTTTCAGCGCGCAGCAGCGCGATAATCTGTTCAAAAGCGGCCTGGGTCTCCGGCGCGTCAAGACGCTCGCGGCAGGCAACCAATTTTGCGGCGATTTCATCCACCGGCAATACGTAATCCACGTCACCCGTTGCGATCGCGCTGCGCGGCATGCCGTCATATTCCGCCTCATCGGGGTTTTGTGCGATGATGGTTCCACCAGCTTGCCTGATGGCTTTCAAACCAACACTTCCATCAGAACCACTGCCGGAAAGGATGACGCAGATCGCTCGTCTGCCCACCGAGTCCGCCAAGGAATGCAGCAGAAAATCGAAGGGTAAACGCACGCCGCGCCGCGCCACGGGTTCGGACAAATGCAATGCACCTCCACTGTACGCCAGATACGCGCCAGGAGGAATGATATAGAGATGGTCCACCTCGACAATGGTACCATCCCTCGCCTGCGAGACAGGCATAGGGGTAACTTCGCTTAAGAGTTGGACCAGCATGCTGTCATGCGTTGGGTCCAGGTGCTGAACCAGGATAAACACCATGCCTGGCGATGGCGTCAAAGCGGCCAGAAATCGCCTGGCGGCTTCCAGCCCGCCCGCAGAAGCGCCGATCCCGACTACGCAGAACCCCTTTGCTACCGGCGCCTCCACGCTGACCGCTACCGGCTGATCGCGGGGCCGTTGCCTGGCCATTTTGGCCGCGGGCTGTTCGCGTTCAAGCATTGTTTTACGCCCCAAAGGCTCGCCTTTCAGCCATCGAACTTTATTAACCTATTATTACCAAAAAGTCCAGTACCGGTGGTTGTGTTTCATTGCGTCAAAGATGCGGCCCGCTTTGGCCGGACATAGATAACTTTATCGACGTTTGCGACGAGGTTATTGTTCGCATCGACGATCTCGACTCTAAATTGCGCCAGATATTTACCGTCGCCAGCCGTCGCGGCGCGGATTTCCTGAATTTTTTCAAGGGACAAATGAAATTTCGCCCGCAATGCTGTCCTACCTGGGGTGATGAATTCGATACGGGCCGATTCGTCCCAAATGGCGTAGCTGGGTCCGAGATGAGCCATGAGCATCAGCGGATAAAACGGATCCGTCATGGAATAGATGTTGCCGCCGAATTGCGTTCTGGCCCTGTTGCGATTCCACCAGGTCAGACGCAGGCCGACTTCGGCATGCCGCATATCCGGGTCAAAGGAGATGACATGAATACCCGCGAACAAAAACGGCGGCCAGAAATTGATGAAGCGCATCACTTCGAGGGGCGAAATAGAAACCTCCTGCACGGAACGGAATTTTGGGCACGGGCAAAGAACAGGTGCGGACCGGAAAAACTTGTCAGCGGATTTTCACCTTCACGACAGGCTCGCCCTTGGGCCAAACACATGCGCGGCGCGGGCCATGCAGTGATCGAAACTATGAATGGACCGCAGCGCTTCCAGGGGTTGGTCGGGAATGGCCAGATGATGTCCGAACATAAGGGTGGCTTCATACGGCCCGTGCTGCCCGCGCTCGTCCATCGGCCCGGCATTCCATGTTGTGGGCACCACCGCCTGGTAATTCGCAATCACGCCATTTTTGATAGTGATCCAATGGCCAAGCGCCCCGCGCGGCCCTTCAATCGTGCCGACGACGCGCGCGGGATCCGGCCAGCTTGCCGGATCCCATTTTGCGTCGTTGAATGTGGCTACGTCACCGTTCTCGATGTTTGCCATCAGCTGCGCATGCCATTCTGCCATACGGTCTACCAGCAATTTGCTCTCAAGCCCGCGCGCCAGAATGCGGCCCAGCGTCGAGTAGATCGGCAGGCGCCAAGCTCCGCGGCATCGACAATCAGCACCGCATCAGCCTGCCGCAGATAGTCCAGCAACCGGAAACCCAGCGTCCCGCCATCGAGCGGCTGCAACCATGCAGGCCTTTCCGGGTCCTCCGCCAACTGCCGCACAACATGCACGCCAACGCCGTCATCGGCCAGCAGCGTATTTCCCAACCCGAGCAAAAGCACGTGATGGATTGCAGGACTACCCCGCAGGTTGCCGCTTTTGGCTACCATAGCGTTCATCTGATGATCCTTGTGCAGCAGAGATACCCTAGGTTGCGGGAGCTATTTATGCACAGCCTCGGAAACTACCTAGTACCCAGCGTCATTCGTGATGCTGAGTGCTGAGCGCGGGTTGGTGGGCGGCGCGCGCTAAATAGAGCAGGATCAGTAGGGCCATTATTTTGCGATCAGCAAATCCTTGGCAGGGGATCATCCTCCAACTCATCGAGCACTCTCTCGCCCCCCAAACGAGTCCGAAGCACCACGATTAGGACGGCCGGTTTCTATCCGCCCGATGATCGCAGCCTGGCCGCCGCCTTCCATGCCGCGCCACCTCGAATCCGTCCTCCACAAAACAACTGAGCGAAAGCCAATGCGGCACCGCGCCCATTGCAGCCAGATCGTTCACCGCCCCATGCACCGCCAGCGAGCCAATATCGCCGCCGGGAAATTCCAGCGGATCGACAACGAAGCCGTCGGTCGTAAACACCAGATTGCCCTCCCCCGCGGGCAGCACAGCCGCATCGGTGCAGAGGTCGAGTGCTTCATTGCCCAGATGCCGCGCGAAAACATCGCTGATCAATTCACGCATAAACCGGCCGCCATTGCCATGCGCGAGGCTGATCAAGTCGTCCAAGCGCTCGCTGCCTCGACGATCTGGCCAAAACTCAAGCCCCCATCATGGCAGGGATGCTGTTGCGGCAAATAGACGCGAAATCCCGCCTGCTCGAGGGCGTCCTGCGCCAGGCCGGTCAACAGCCGGTTCTGGAAAACGCCGCCGGACAAGCCGATCGCGAAATCACCGCGCGCCTTGCGGATGGCAATGGCCTGCACGGCAAGCGAAAGCGCCATACTGGCGTGAAACGCCGCGGCGCGTTCGCCCTGCCCACGTGTCTCGTCGCACAGCATCGGCACCAGCGGCGCCCAATCAGCCACCAGCGTTCCATCGTCGCGCAGGGTCACCGGGAGGCTTAACGCATCTGCCATGCTGCAGGAACCATTCGCCGCCGCCTGCACCGCGATCGGGCCTTCGGAGTCGAACCTGGCATCATGCACCAGGTTCAAAAATGATGCGGCGGCATCGAACAACCGGCCAACCGCCGAGGTTGGTGGACAATTCGCTTTTTTGTTCCACGCAGCTTTTGCGAGCGCGACATTAAGCTCCGGCGGCGGAAAATCCAGGCCGAGCGCCCAGGCAAGGGAAGCGGCGGATCGCCAGGGCGCGCGAGCCGCCTGCTCTCCGCCACAAGGCGTAAACGGCCGGAACGTCGCAACCCGCTGCCAATATCCGGGCGTACCCAGCAATGCCTCGCCGCCCCATAACGTGCCGTCGGGGCCGAGCCCCACACCGTCCCAGGTGAAACAGAGCCAGCGCGATTCCGCGGCAAATTCACCGGCCAGGGCAGCGGCATGGGCGTGATGATGAAACACCCGCCGCACGCTCACGCCATGTTGCGAGCGCGCCCAACGCGCGCTGGTGTAAGCCGGATGCGCGTCGCAGATCAGGCTCTCCGCCTTTACGCCAAGCGAGCGTTGCATTGCCAAAGCGGTTGCTTCCAGCCGTTCCAATCCATCTGGCGTAGCGAGATCGCCAAGTTCCGGAGAGACGACCACATCCCGTCCGGCCCCCAAGGCCAGACATGCCTTCCCCTGACCGCCAAGCGCCAGCACCGGCCGGGCCAGCGCCTGCGGGAGCAAAAATGCCGTCCCGGTGGCGGGATCATCAAGCGGCATGGGCAATCTCCTGGCGCTGGCCGCTGCGCCACCAGATGCGGCACGCGCCTTCATCCGGGACCATGCATGGCCCTACAGGCACGCGCGGCGTGCAGGCTTTGCCATAGAGCCGGCAGTCCACCGGCCGCAGACGTCCCATAACAACGCCGGCGCAGTTGCAGCCGGGCGGCATGTCGCCGGCTCGCGTTTTGGCCACGCGCAGGGTAGCGGGGAAATTCTTGCGCGCACCATGCGCCGCCAAAAATGGTTTCATCGCAAAACCGGAATTTTGCACCGTCCCGATGCCGCGCCAATTCGCGTCGCAATCGTCGAAAAGCGCGGCGATGCAGGCTTGACCCCGGCTGTTGCCTTGCAGCTTCACGAATTCCGGATAGCAGTTTTCCAATGCCGGCCTTGCACCTTGAATCCGTAGCAGCACAGCATACAGGCAAACCGGACCGGGAATCAGCGTGATCATATCCGGCAACACGCCGCGAACGCCCGCCATGCCGATGGTCCGCTCATGCCCGCTGCAGACATTCAGCACGCGCACCGGCGAATCTAATTTCAGGGCATGAATCCGCCCCAGCCATGCTGCCGCATCAGGCATGGACATGACTCGCATCCGAATCAGCCAGGCTTTCGTGAGATTGCCGGCAAACCTCGTATTCCTTGACGAGCCAGGCAATCCACAACGCCATTCCGGCGCCGGTGCGCGCCGAAATCTCCAATACCGGTGCGGGATTGGCAAGGTAATGCAGCTGCGCGGCGGCGCGATCAGGCTCGAAATCTCCGACAGCCTCCAGCAGATCGAGCTTGGTGATCGCCAGCAGATCCGCCTTGCGGAACATCACCGGATATTTCTCCGGCTTGTCGTCGCCTTCCGTTACCGACAATAAAAGCACGTTACGATGCTGACCGAGATCGAAGTCGGCGGGACAGATGAGATTTCCCACATTTTCGATAAAAAGGATGTCCACGCCGCCAAGATTCAGCAGGCGCAAGGCCGAGTGCACCATGGCCGCGTCCAGATGACACGCATTGCCGGTGCTGATCTGCACCGCTTGCGCGCCGGCCTCACGTACCCGTCGCGCATCGTTCTCGGTTTCAAGATCGCCCTCGATGACGGCAACGGTCAACCTGCCGCGCAGGGCGCGGATCGTCGCTTCCAGAAGACTAGTTTTGCCGGCGCCCGCGGAGGATATCAGGTTCACCACCAGAATGCCGGCGGATTTGAAATGCGCGCGATTATGCGCCGCCTGATGATTATTGTCGTGCAGCAAAGCGTGCAACACTTCAATCTGCTTGCCAATGTCGGCGCATAGAATTTCAGCGGCGACATGTGCGCCCTCGTCACCGGCGCAACCGCATATTTCATACATAAGCGTCACTCCCATATTGTTGTGGCTGCGCTCCGATGAGTTCCACGCTGCGGAGCAGCATCTCGTCGCCGCCGATGAGCGCAACACGCCAGTTGCCGCAGGCGCCGCAAACCAGGCGGTTGGCATTGGTAATCGACAAGGCGCCACAAGCGTCGCATTCCACCTGCACGGATGCTGCCTCTATTTCAATCTGAGCCGCCTCGCACAACGTGCCGGCGGCGATCAGCGGAAAGGCATTCAACAATAAATGCGGTTCGACGCCGGCGAGTGGGCCAATGGTCAGGCAAATGCGCCCCACACGGCTTGCCTTGTGGCGTTCGGCAAGAACGAGGACCTGGCGCAGCACGGACTCGCAAATCGCCAGCTCATGCATATTGCTGCTCCTGGCTGGCGGCGATCTCGTCAAACAACGCCCAACGGGCATCGGCCTCGCGCGTCGAGATCGATTGGATCGCGTAACCCACATGAACGAGCACATAGTCGCCAACCGCCGCCGCGTCCTTCTCCAAAAGGAACAAACTCACCTCACGCCGCACGGCACGTGCTTTGCAATGCGCTCTATACCCGGATAGGCTGGTGATCCGCATCGGCACGGCAAGGCACATGGAGGTGCTCCTTATTAGTCCCTGGATCAGGGCCACTCTAAGCTTGAAGGGTGGCGCGGGACAGTATCGGAATCTACGCATATTGGGCACCGCCCGCCCTACGATTGCTTCTGAAAAGAAAACGCCTTATTTCAAAATTCGAAGCATATTTCTGGTCGTGGAACTCATAAACGGCGTCATCAGCGGGGCAATCGCGGCGGCGGCCGCGAGCAGCAGGAACATCCAGGCGGAGCCGAACGCGGCATAAACCATGGTCGCCGCGTTCGGCCCGGCCGCGCCGCCCAGTTGGCCAAGTCCGCCGGTACGCGATACGCCGCTGAATGCCAATTGCCGCCTTCACCTGGCACTAGAAATACTAACTTCCAGACTCGGATTGTACCTAACTTCGGCTGATGTATCTTTGCTAATGCCGTGGCAATACTGCGCAGCTTCCGATTCTATCGCATCGTCGCGTTAGATAACATTTCTCCCGTGAAGTTGCGCCGTCCAACCGGACGCTCAAGTCTGTTCGACTTTCGTGCCATTTCGTAACGCGCCATTTCAGCGAAGGAAGGCCAGAATGTCAAAAGTCATTCCCGCCGCCGCGTCGATCAGGGACGGCGCCACGGTCGGCGCCGCAGTGTGCGCCGTGTCCGGCTGGCCGGAAGAACGCTCTATCGCCATGGAAAAGCGGTTTTTGAGCACTGGCCATCCGGAAGGCAAGCACAAAAAATTCGTCAAAGAGGTCGAACAGATCACCTCCCGCGGCGCCTATGCCTCGAAGATCAAACAGCCTGTATTATTCGTCACGGAACGTTGCGTTTTCGAATTACGGGCGGATAACTTGTGCTCATCGAAATCGTTCCGGGTATCGATATCGAGAAGGATATCTATCGGCGAGGATGCGTTCGACCCGGCAGCCCATACCGGGATGCCGCTACTTAACAGGAGAAGAGTATGTCAGGTACAACGGCGCCAATCCCATCGCCCATGGCGGCATTCTCTTCGGCCTTGCTTCGAAAGTTCTGGGCAAGAAAATGCCTGGTTTCGGCACCATCTATTTCAGCCAGCTGGTGAATTTTCTGGCGCCCGTCTTCATCAACGATACCGTCACCTGTGTCGCCACCATCACCGCCTTGCTGCCCAAGCACGTCGCGAAAATTTCGACAATCGTGACCAATCAGAGCGGCCAAATCGTGATGGATGGCGTCTCCACGGTGAAACTGCCGGGCTCGCTGATGCTGCAAGTCGCCGCGGCGGCGCTAAATGCCGCGTAAAACAGAAGGCTTGGAACCTCGGTGGCGGCAGGCCGCGCCGAGGGGCATAACGGCGTTCCTAGAGCGATTTCCAATCAAGTTGATCGGAAATCGCTCTAGCTCTTTGTTTTGGCGAGCAACTTTATCCGATCAGATGATTCCATTTGATCGGATGTTGCTCTAGCCAAGCGAACGCCCGCGTTCAATGGAGCATAGGCCGCGCTGGATTCTTGAAACCGCTCCCGAAAAGCGCCCCGCCTTTTTGGCCTAAATAGCGAGCTGCCGGTATTTTCGCAGCAGCATTAGGCCGCAGACGGCCGATAACACGAACATTGCGATGCCGATGCAAAGCACATAGGCATGGGAGGGTGCGCTGCCGCGGCCGATCAATGCGAAGATAACCGTTTGCGGAATGAAGCCAATGGCCGAGGCGGTGATGAACGGCAAAGCGCGCACCGAAGACAGCCCGGCTGCAAGGTTAAGCAGGATGTTGCTGCCGACCGGCATCAGCCGGAACGCCAGGGTGGCAATGAAAGGCCGAGCCGCGAGCGTTGAATCGATCTTGCGCAAGGCCGAACCGAAGCGGCGATAGACAAAGGATCGGCCCAGCATGCGCGACCAGGAGAAATCGATGCCGCAGGCCAGGATTTGGCTGAGCAGCGCGATGGCCGCACCATCCCAGGCGCCAAACGAATAGCCGGCGACGAAAGCCGGGATCTGCCGCGGTAGGCCGATTGCGGTGAGCATGGTGGCCAGCAGCAGGAACAAAGCCGGGCCGCGAACACCGCCTTCGCTGACCAGATGCTGCAATGTCGATTGCGCGGAGGCGGCGCCCAGCATTGGCAGGCTGAACGCGATGGCAATCATCGCGCCCGCCATCAGCGCCGGCTTCACGGCACGGGCGGCAGCGGAATCGGAGACAGCGCTGCGGGATGGCATGCTCCCCTGGTTCATGCGTTTGGATCGATTTGCGGCTGATTCCAGCGGCGTTGCAGCCAGGCGACGCCGAAGAGATCAACAATGCCGACCTTCAAACGGTCCCAGGTCCCGTAATGCGAGGCGCCATGGGCGCGCGCGTGATGCCGAACCGGCACCGAGACCACATGGCCGCCGGCGCGGATGAACAAAGCCGGGATAAAACGGTGCATGTGGTTGAAATGCGGGATTTCCAGAAAGGCGGCGCGGCGGAAGAGTTTCAGTCCGCAGCCGGTATCGGGCGTGCCGTCCTTCAGCATCCGGCTGCGTACTGCATTGGCGATGCGCGAACCCCAGCGTTTGGCGTCTGAATCCCGGCGGGTGGTGCGGTGGCCGGCGATGAGGACCGGTTTGGGGCCGGTGGACTCGGCGGTCAGCGCCGCCTCCAGCAAAGCGGGAATATCGGCGGGATCGTTCTGGCCGTCGCCATCCAGGGTGGCGATATAGATGCCCCGTGCGGCGCGCACGCCCGTGATCACGGCGGCGGACTGCCCGCAGCTTGCCCGATGTCGGATATGAACGAGCGTTGGCAACTCCGCCGCCAGCCGCGCCAGGATGGTGGGTGTTGCATCGGAGCTGCCATCATCGACATACACGATCTCGTGGTCGATACCGGCCAGCGCCTCGCCGATGGCGGTGATCAGCGGTTGCAGATTCGGCGCCTCATTATGCACCGGCACGACGACCGAGAGGAGCGGGGAGTCGGGTTGTGTGTCAGACCGGGTCTGAGAGATAGGTTCTATGAGCATGGTTTCATTCAGCCGGTTCATTAAGGCGAGTCTGTGGCTCAAAATCGTACAAAAAAAGATTCTTCGCCCCAAACCCACCGGGTTTGATTAAAAATCTGCTATCCTGCCCATGAAGCCAGCGCAGGCCGGCAAAGGCGGCGCCTGCTGTCAGCCGGGTTAGGCCAAATTCGCGAAGAATGGCGGCGGCGGTGTCGTTGCCGTTAAGCAGAAAATTGCGGATGCCGGCGCCGTGGAGCGCGCGCGCGATGGCGGCAAGCATTTCCGTGGCCGGAAAATCAGCCCTGATTTTATCCGGCGGTGCCGAGCTGGTGATGAGAAACGGGGTCTTGCCGAAAAAAGGCCGCGCAAATTCCAGCGCCTGGGCCACCTGCTCGGCCGGGTTTGGATTTGAAGAATCCAGGTCCATAACCGGCATCGAAAGCCGGGCGGCCGCGGTTTGGACCAGAGTTTGCCGATCCAGCGCGCCGGAGAGCATGGCAAGCGGGCCAAGGGCAGGCGATGCAGCCTCGCCCAGGGAGTGCGGTTCGGAGTACGGTTCGGATTGCGGTTCGGATTGTGGCTCCAACCCAGCAGGACAGAGCCGGGCCGGACAAAGCCAGGCGGGGCAAAGCCAGGCGGGACCGGCGAGGATGGGTTGCCGGGCAACCGCCTGCGCGATGACGCTGCATTGATCCTCGTCTACGGCGTCGAGCAAGGCCAGGCGAATGCCGCGCTCCTTCATGGCGGTAAGCTCAAGCCGGATGGCCTGGGCGCCCGCCGCGATGATTGGGTACGCCACAATGCCGATGGCTCCGTCGATATGTGGGAAAAGATCGCGCTTCAGATCACATTGCATTCTGCCGTTCTGGAACAGGTGGCCCTGATAGACCGAACGGCCCAGCCAAGGTGCTGCGAGGCAAGCGCATAAAAACCCGGTGCCGGAACCGGTTGCAAGTTGATCCATCACCGGACCGATCATGGCAGGCGCCAGAGCAGATTCGGTATTTCCGAATGTGAAGATGTATTGCGGCCGGCCCAGTTGCAGCGCCGCTTGCGCCTCTTCGGGTAGCAGGACCAGCGCTGCAGGGGACAGAATATCCGACCCGCCAGCCGATTGAGCGCCCAGCTGAATGCTCGCGCCGGCGCCGAAGGCGGATGTCAGGGCGACGGCATCGCTCAGCGTTGCCGCGATACCGTAGGGTTTCAGGGTCGTGCTTCCGTCATCGTTTGGTCATCCGCATGGCTGACAAAATGGCATGCCGGCCCCCAAGCATCCAGGGTGTTAAGGTTAAAGCCCGGATGAAAACGGCGGAATTTTCCAGAATTCCGCCGGATCAGTTACTTACGCGTTGGCGGAGAGCGTGAAGGCGCCGCCGCGCATGCCCGACTTGCCGCTATTGCCATAACCGAAGGCGGAAGCGGCGCGGGCCGCGCCGGCGATGATGCCAAGCAGGTGAGACTGAATGGAGATACTGCGCTTGAGCAGCTCGCGATTTTCGGCCGCCAGAATATCGAGCCGGCGCAGGATTTCGCCTAAATGCGGTTTCGGACCGTCCGGCTTTGCCGAGTCCATGGCTTCGATTGCGGCGCGCTTGGCCGGCAGCAAGGCGGCGGCGGCGGTGAAATCGCCTGCCCGCAAGGCTTCGTTTTCGCACTCCAGGATGAGGGCCAGAACTTTGGCGGAAGCGGTCCAGTTCGAGGGTTCAAGGTTACTCATTGCACGGGCTTCTCCTTCAATACGGTGGCAATTTGACTGGCCAGTCCGAGGCCGCCGCCGGCTTCCATCTGTTTGGCGATGGCGTCCAGCAGAAAGGGCTGAAAGGTTTTCTCCGCGGAGCTGCCGCCGAACATGGGATCCGGCGTATCGACCGTCGCGAACATCGGGGCGAGCATCTGGCTGATCGCCATGGACTCAAATTCCTTCGCCTGTTTGGCGATGGCCGCGGAATTGGGCGCGTAGGCGCCAGACAGGCCAGCAATGTTCATTGCACCACCAGATCGGCTTGCAGCGCGCCCGCGGCCTTGATGGTTTGCAGAATGCTGATCATGTCATGCGGGGCGACGCCGAGCGAATTCAACCCCGAAACAAGCTGTTGCAGGCTGACGCCGCCATCGAGAATGGCGAGCTGCTTGCCAGGGTTTTTATTGACCGAGATCGCCGTGGTCGAGGTCGTGACGGTGCTGCCGGTTTTGGAGAACGGGCCGGGTTGGCTGACCTGCGGAGTCTCGGTGACCTGAATGGTAAGGTTGCCCTGGGCGATGGCGATCTCGCTGACCCGTACATCGGCGCCGATGACGATGGTGCCTGTGGATTCATCGACGACAACGGTAGCGGGGGAGGAGGGCACCACATCCAGGTCCTCGATGGCGGCGAGCGACTGCACAACATCCCGGCCGGCGAGGTTGAGGGCGACGGTGCGTGGATCTGTCACCGTCGCGGCGCCGGCGCCCAGCGTATTGTTGACCGCCGCGGCGATGTTCTCGGCGGTAGTGAAGTCCGGGTTGCGGAGTTGCAGGTCGGGATTGGTGTTGGAAGCCAATGAGAAGTTTACCGCGCGCTCGACTATGGCGCCGTTGGAAATTCGGCCAACGGTCGGAACCCCCTGGGTAATAGAGGCGTTGGCGCCGGAGGCGGTGATGGCGCCGGTGACTGTCGAGCCCTGCGCCACGGCATAAACCGCGCCGTCGGCGCCCAGCAGGGGGGTGACCAGAAGGGTGCCGCCGGTCAGGTCCTTGGCGTCGCCTAAAGCCGAGGCGGTGACGTCGATCCGCTCGCCGGTATGGATGAAAGCCGGCAGGTTGGCGGTGACCATGACGGCGGCGACGTCTTTGGTTTGCAACTGGGAAGCCAGCGCCTGGGTGTTGATGCCAAGCCGTCCCAACATGCCGATCAAGGATTGCTTGGTGAACACCGCATTTTGCAGGCTGTCGCCAGTCCCGTGCAAGCCGACCACCAGGCCATAGCCGACCAGCTGGTTGTCGCGGATGCCCTGGATGTCCGTGATATCCTTGATTCGTACCTGGGCGGCGGCGCCGAGCGGGACAAGCGCAGTCAAAACCACAAGACTGGCAAGGAAGAGGCGAAGGAACGGGTGAGGCAGGAAATTCATTGTAAAGCTTTTGGTTAAGGATTTCGGAGCATATTGCGGGGACCTGAAGTGCTGAACAGTATTGATGCAACGCTGATCAGCAAAAGCCGTGCCAGAATGAGACGGAGAATATGTTGAGAAAAACCCTCGCGAAATCAGTGAACCATGCAACCGGCCTGTGCGGCTTTCCTACTGGCCCGGCAAAATCTGCCGGAACGGGGCGCAACGCGGCAGGAATTGTCGCCGCCCGCCGCCAGGATCGGGCATGAGCCGCGTTAACGGCGTTGGCGGGGCGTATGGCATTGCCGGCGTCCGGGCAACAAGGTCCGCCGCTGGGCAAGGCGGGTTCAGCGTCGCGGCCGAGAGCCCGGCGGCGGAGGGGGTGGCGCAGGCGCGGGAGGCGCAGCCAGTGGGGCTGATCGGCATGCTTGCTTTGCAAGAGGCCGAAACCGAGACCACGGCGAACAAAAACGGCCGCCGCCATGGTTTTGCCGTGCTCGATGCGCTGGAGGAATTACAGCATGGCCTGTTATCGCCGGCGGGTGAGGGGCAGGAGATCGTGAGACTCCTCTCGCTTGCGCGCGAGCCTGCCAACGTCACCGATCCGGGGCTGGCAGGTGTTCTGTCGGCGATCCGGTTGCGGGCGAAGATCGAATTGCTTCGGCGGGGTGTGGAACCGGGTTGATCGCCGTTTTTGCGGCAGAAACCCGGCCTTGGCTTGTTGCCGACCCATCGCTATAAGCCCGCCTCAGTTGCATAGGCGGTCGTTGGTGATTGGCCTGTTTCGTAATGATAAGGATACCGACGGCATGCTCATTTCCTTGCCTCCGGATTATAAACCCTCGGATGATGAGGCGTTTATGAACCCGGTCCAGTCTGAGTATTTCCGGCAAAAATTGCTCCGCTGGAGATCAGACCTCGTTAAAGAAGCCACCGGGACGCTCGCCTCCCTTTCCGAAGGCGGCATTCTGGAACCCGACATCACCGACCGCGCGAGCGTGGAGACAGACCGGGCGCTGGAACTGCGCACGCGCGACCGCGCCCGCAAGCTGATCGGCAAGATCGACCAGGCGCTGGCCCGGATAGAAGCCGGAACCTATGGCTATTGCGAAGAAAGTGGAGAGCCGATCGGCCTGCGCCGCCTGGAAGCCCGTCCGATCGCCACACTCTCCATCGAGGCGCAGGAACGCCATGAACGCATGGAGCGGGTACACCGCGACGATTAAAATGGGGGGCGAAAGCCCCCCTCTTCGTTTTGCCGCCCTAAACGCCTTTCAAAACCCGCTAGGCTGAGTCGCATAGTGCCGTTTTTCGAGCACCGGAGCGGAGCGTACTTGAAGTACGCGAGCACCGTAGCGCAAGAAATGCGGTGCTAGGCGGCCAGCCTAGTAGGGTTTTCAAGGGCGTTTTATGCCATTCGGGCTTGTACGGCCTGCACCGCTTGGCGCTGTTCGGCGACCTGGGCTTTCATCGATTTTTGCAGTTTCTCGAAACCGCGGACTTCGATCTGCCGCACGCGCTCGCGGGAAATACTATACTGTTGTGAAAGTTCCTCGAGCGTGGTCGGGTTATCCTTCAGCCGGCGTTCGACCAGGATATGACGCTCCCGCTCGCTAAGGGTTTTCAGCGCGGTGGCGAGAAGCGCCTTGCGGCCGGTAAGCTCCTCCCGGTCGGCCAATTCGGTTTCCTGGGAATCGCCTTCATCCACCAGCCAATCCTGCCATTCGCCTTCGCCGTCCATTTTAATGGGGGCGTTCAGGCTGTTATCCGGCGAAGACAGGCGGCGGTTCATGTTCACCACATCCTGCTCCGGAACATCGAGCAGCGTGGCGATTTTGGTGACATGTTCGGGTTTCAGATCACCATCGTCGATCGCCTGCATCTGGCCTTTCAGGCGGCGGAGGTTGAAGAAAAGCTTCTTCTGCGCGGCAGTGGTGCCCATTTTTACCAGCGACCAGGAATGTAGAATATATTCCTGAATGGCGGCCCGGATCCACCACATCGCGTAGGTGGAAAGGCGGAAGCCGCGATCGGGATCAAAACGCTTGACCGCCTGCATCATGCCGACATTGCCTTCGGAAATAAGTTCGCCCACCGGCAGGCCGTAGCCGCGATAGCCCATGGCGATCTTGGCCACGAGTC
>JAMFRY010000164.1 GCA_026225015.1 Alphaproteobacteria bacterium | reverse complement strand
CCGGGGCCGCCGCATCTGGCGGCGTTTCAGCCCGTTTCCCTCGCATAACCAGGCAAAAACAGCGGCCCAACTTGCCGAGAATTCCGCAATGGATTACCGCTTCACGCAACGAAAACGGGAGTCCATGATGAAAACCGATGCGCCTTCGCCCCCGCCGCCATCTTCCTCCCGCGCCAGCCCATTGCGCATTCTCTTTTTGGTTATTTTCGTCGCCACGCTGGCAGTGCCCTTCTTCAACAAAGCGAGCCCCAGCCTGTTCGGTTTTCCGTTTTTCTACTGGTACCAGATCGTCTGCGTTCCCATCGCCTCCGTTATGATCTTCATCGTCTTCCGAGCCGAGGATAAGGGGATCAGAAAATGAACATCACCGCCACTGCCGTCTGCCTTGCCCTCGTCGCGCTGGTGCTGATTCTCGGCTTTAGCGCCGGCAAATGGAAAGCCGGCGACCTGACCCATATCGAGGAATGGGGCCTGGGCGGGCGGCGTTTCGGCGCCTGGATTTCCTGGTTCCTGATCGGCGGCGACGCCTATACCGCCTATACCTTCATCGCCATCCCGGCATTGATCTACGGGGCGGGCGCCACCGGCTATTTCGCCGTTCCCTACACGGTGGTTTGCTACCCCATTCTGTATCTGGTTTTTCCAAAACTCTGGAACGTGGCGCAGAGGCACGGCTATATCACCGGCCCGGAATTCGTGCGCGGCCGTTACGGCAATCGCTGGCTGGCGCTGGCCATAGGCGTCACCGGCATCATCGCCACCATGCCCTATATCGCGCTGCAATTGATCGGCATGCAGACCGTGATCGGCGCGCTCGGCATTCCCGGACATCTGCCGCTGATCATCGCCTTCGCCGTGCTGGCCGCCTTTACCTATACTTCCGGCCTGCGGGCACCGGCGATGATATCCATCGTCAAGGACCTGCTGATCTATCTCACGGTCATCGTGGCGGTGATCGTGATCCCGGCCGAGCTCGGCGGCTTTGCCGCCATCTTCGCCAAAATTCCGCCGGCGAAACTGCTGCTTGCCGCGCCGCCCGCCCATAGCACCGGCGCCTATACCGGCTACGCCACGTTGGCGCTGGGCTCGGCCATGGCGCTTTTCCTCTACCCGCACACCACCACCGGCATTTTAAGTTCCAGCGGCCCGCGCGTAATCCGCCGCAACGCCGCCTTGCTGCCGGCCTATACGATCATGCTGGGGCTGCTCGCCTTGCTCGGCTTCATGGCATCCGCCGCCGGCCTCGCCAGTTTGCCGCAATACGCGTCCGGCTTCAAACATTACGGCGCCAGTTTCGCAGTACCGGCATTGGTGCTGAATTCCTTCCCCGCCTGGTTCGCCGGAATCGCCTTCGGCGCGATTGCCATCGGCGCCCTGGTGCCGGCCGCCATCATGTCGATCGCGGCCGCGAATATTTTCACCCGCGACATCTACAAGCAATTCATCTCCGCGACCTCCTTCGGCGTGGAGACATTCATCGCCAAAATCTTCGCCATTTTCATGATCGTCGGCGCGGTCGTCTTCATTCTCCTCATCCCCAACACCTATGCGGTGCAGCTGCAGCTGCTCGGGGGGATGTGGATCATTCAAACCTTTCCCGCGATTGCCTTTTCCGTCTTCACCCGCTTCTTCAACGGCTGGGCGCTGCTCATCGGATGGGCGGCAGGCATCGGCACCGCCACCTGGCTGGTAGCGCTGAATCACTTCGTCGGCTCAACCTATCCGTTTCACCTCTTCGGCTACACCATTCCCAGCTACATCGCCTTCGCAACGGTGCTGCTCAACGCGCTGGTCGCGGCCGTGTTGAGCCCGCCGCTGAATGCTTTTGCTTCGGATCGCGCCCGGGACGAAACCGTCGCGCTGGATTATGTGTAGGGAAGAAGCGGTCCGAAAATGACGGCCGAACCCAGCGCCGCGCAGGTGGACGCCAGCAACCTCAACAAAGAGGTCTGTCAGGAAATTCTCAATGAGGCGCAGGCGCTGGTCAAAACCCAGATCGACGCATCAAATAATCTCGTGGCGAACCTTACAACTATTCTGAGCCATTCGATCACCCTGGCGATCGCCTCCTTTGGCGCGGCAGCTTTGGCCGCGCCCACCAGCGCCACCGCAAAGCCGTGGATGCCGGTATGGGGCGCCATCGGCTTTGCCGCCGCCGGACTGGCCTGGGTGGTCACCGCTTTTCAGACAACCAATGGCCTCAAACCACGCGCATACAAGATCGGTTTTTCCCCGCGGGAGCTTTGGGTGGACGAAGTTATATCCAACCCTTCCGCCGCGGCAGCGCTCGCCTATATCGCGTCCAAACTACAGCCTATTATCGAATTCAACGGGCAAACAAATTCAGAACTGGCAAGCCGCCTCAACAGCACCAGACGCTGGTTCGTTTATGCGCCGGTTGTTGGTGTTGTCGCCGCGCTTATCGCGGCGTTCGTTCCGTACTTCCGCCGCGTGACGTAAAACCCTCGATCAGGAGCTTCCAGAAAGATTTTTGTTTTCCGGTTCCATCACTGCCGTCTTCCCTGTAGGTCTCGGGCTTAAGCGGCGGTCCGCCAAACGGATTCCACTCCTCCACGGGAACCTCCGCCGCCTTGCCGCCTTGGCTCGCTTTCACGCCATCCTTTGCCATAACGCCACCCTACCCCTTAGAAAGCCCAAGGAAACTGCCGCCTAAAATATCTTGTTGATGATATCGTCGCCGATGCCAAAACCCGCGCCGGTTAATATGGCCCGGCCGAAGCCGGAATTGAACAACCCGCCCAGTATCCCACCTTGCTGCGGATAGGCTTGCGGATAACCCTGCTGGGGATAGCCCTGTTGTGGGTAGCCTTGCTGCGGGTACGGCGCCGGGCTTTGCTGCCAGGATTGCTGCGGAACCGATTGCGGCACCGAAGCCGGCAAGGTCTGCAGCGCCTGATGCTGGTTCTCCACAAACCCATGCAAGGCCTGCAACAGATTGGAAACCTGATTCTGCTCGGCCTGGATCGCCAGCGCGATGCTGCGCAAATCCAGCAGCCATTCCCGCGCGTCCTGGTTGCCCGACTGACTCGCCGCCTGCAGCTTGCCGGCGAGGTCCTTCAACTCCTGCACCGTCTGCTGCGACTGCGACTGCAACTGCCCATACGCCGTATCAATGGTCTGCACGTCCATGGCTGTTCTCCTGATTGCCAAAGCAACTATACCCTATCCGCCCGCAAAATTCGACTCCCAGAGCGTCCGGACTGAACTACGCGGCCGTCTTAAGCCCCAGCCGATAGGCGGCGCAGGCTTGCCCAAAAGCCTGAAACAGGCGCAGCCGGTCTGGGAAATGCGTGACCTCCCATTCCGGATGCCATTGCACGCCGATGGCGAAATTCTGCTCCTCCACCCGCACGGCTTCGATGGTGCCATCCGGCGCCATGCCTTCCACCACCAGGCCTGACGCCAATTGGTCGATCCCCTGGCCATGCAGGGAATTCACCTGAATTTTTTCAGCCCCGGAGATGCGCGCCATCCGTCCCGAGAGCGTCACCTCATGCTTCGGCGCAAACATCTGCTCGCGCGAGCCCTCTCCGGCGCGATGATCCAGCCGGCCCGGCAGATTATGCACTTCCTGAAACAGCGTGCCGCCAAGCGCCACGTTCAATTCCTGCACGCCGCGGCAGATGCACAGCATCGGCATGCCGCGTTTCAGCACCGCACGAATCAATGGCAGGGTTGTGGCATCACGTTCCGGGTCAT
>JAMFRY010000163.1 GCA_026225015.1 Alphaproteobacteria bacterium | reverse complement strand
TGCCGCCTTGGGTTGATTTCGCCGGTTTCCACCCGCGCCATTTCCATGATGTTGGCGAGGAACTTGGTCATGCGTCCGGTATCCTGGGTGATGCTGGCCAGCAGGTCGGCGCGGGTCGCGGCATCCAGCGCATCGCCGGACTGCGCCAGCGTTTCGGCGGCGCCGCGAATCGCGGTGAGCGGGGTGCGCAGATCATGCGAGAGCGAGGAGAGCAAAGCGGTGTGCAGCTTCTGGCTATCCTCCTTCGCCTCGGTCTGGGCGGTGCTGATGGTCAGGCGCACCCGCTCCAGCGCCATGGCGGATTGATCGGCCAGAGCGCCCAAGGTCTGGCTCAAGGGTGCGGAGGGCGGGCCGTTCGGCCTGGCCCCCAGAATGCCGATGGGCGTGCCATTGACGCGCAGCGGAATGAACCGCCAGGGGACGGAGGGAAGTGTCGCGGTGCCGATGCCGGTCTCGATATTGTTCTTAAACGACCAATCGGCGGCGGCAAGGGCGGCCTCGTCCAGCACGGTGCCCGGCGGCTCGGTGACGGGCGCTTGCAAAATCTGCTTTTCGGCCAGCAGCGCGGCGCCGCCGCCGGTCATGGCCGCGGCCTCGGAAGCGGTATCGCGCAGCAGGTCCGATTGCGTCGCGGCGCGGGAGAAACGCTGGCCGAAGAGCGAGATGCGGCGCAACGCCTCGATGCGGGCGCTGGCGTTTTCCGCCTCCACCCGCACCCGGCCGGCCAATGTGCCGGTGACGATGCCGGTGATCAGGAACACCGCAAGCGCCACCACATCGCGCGGGTCCGATACGGAGAAGGTGTAGATTGGCGGCAGGAAGAAGAAGTTCCAGCACAGGAAGCCGGCGATCGCCGCGGCCAGGCCGGCGGCACGGCCATAGCGGCTGGCGGCGCCGACGATGATGGCGGTGAAGATCAGCCCCATCGCTTCCTGCGGGATAGCGCCGCGAAATTCCATGCCGGCGGCAGTGACTGCAGCCATGATGGCGGCGATGACGGCGTAAGGCTGCCAGGGAAGTTTTTGCTTCAGCACCTTGATGCGGGCCGCCGGGGCGGCGGGAAACGGCACGAAATGCAACGTGAAGGCGGCGGCCTTGCGGGTGAGCTGCTCGCCTATGGTGCGGCCAACCGGCCAGCGCCAGCTCCGCGCGACGCTGCGGCCGATGACGATATGGGTGATGTTCTGCTCGGCTGCGACATTCAGCACGGCGGTGATGGTGTCGGAGGTGGTGGTGGTGGCGACGGTGCCGCCGAGCTGTACCGCCAGGTCCAGCGCGTGCTGCACATTGGCGTTGTCATCGGTGCGTTCGACATGGAAGGCGATCAGCGGCGCGCGCAGGGCATCCGCCAGGCGGGCGGGGAGTGGATCGCGCTGCTCGACTCCGATGACTACTGGTATCCCGGCAAGCTGGGCGCTGTGGTTGCGGGGATAAAAGCCGACCAGTCGGCCGACGTGCTGGTCCACGACGAGCTCATGGTCAACACCCTAACCGGCGCAAGAAGGGTGCTGCGCTTCGGGCCCTACGAGCCGGACTTCTATCGGGCGCTGCTCGTTGGTGGCAATCGAT
>JAMFRY010000162.1 GCA_026225015.1 Alphaproteobacteria bacterium | reverse complement strand
TGGACTTTGACCTGTTTGTGATCGGCGGGGGCTCGGGCGGGGTGCGGTGTGCACGGATTGCGGCCTCGCATGGGGCCAAGGTTGGGATTGCGGAGCAGCGGTTCTGGGGTGGGACCTGTGTTAATATCGGCTGCGTGCCGAAAAAATTCATGGTCATGGCGGCGGAGTACGGGCTGAATGCCGAGGACGCGCCCAGTTTTGGCTGGGAACTGAAGAAAGGCGTCCATGACTGGGGCAGGCTGATCGCCGCCAAGGATAAGGAGATCGACCGGCTGAACGGGATTTACAAGCGCCTGCTGGACCAGGCCGGCGCGCAGATTTTTGAAGCCCGCGCCAGCCTTGTTGGCCCGCATGAAATTGCTGTCGGCGGTGATCTCGTCACTGCCGAACGCATCGTTATCGCCACCGGCGGCCATCCGGTGCGGCTGTACATTCCCGGCGCCGAACACGCCATTGTCTCCGACGACGCATTCTATCTTGAGGAGCGTCCGAAAAGCGTCGCCATTATCGGCGGCGGCTATATTGCGGTGGAATTTGCCGGGATTTTCGCGGGGCTGGGGTCCGAGACCCACCTGATCTACCGCCAGCCGCTGCCGCTGCGGGGGTTTGATGAGGATATTCGCGTGGGCCTGGCGGATGCCCTGGCCAGCAATGGCATTGTGCTGCATCCAGATACGGTGCCGAAATCCATTACCAGCGATGGCGCGCGTAAAACGCTCACCCTTTCGGATTTGAGCGTGCTGCATGTCGATCTGGTCTTCTTTGCGACTGGCCGCGTGGCCAATACGGCCGGGCTTGGCCTTGAGGCCGCCGGCGTGGAAACTGGCCGCCATGGAGAAATTCTGATCGACGATGCGCTGACGACTTCGGCGCCGCATATCTATGCCATCGGCGATGTTACCGACCGGCTGAACCTGACCCCGGTTGCGACCGCCGAAGGCCATGCGCTGGCGGACTCGTTGTTTGGCAAGAAGCCGCGGAAGGTCTCGCTGGAGAATGTGCCGACCGCGGTGTTTTCCATCCCGCCGATTGCGACGGTGGGATTGACGGAGGCGGAGGCTGCCGCGCGGGGACCAGCGAAAGTCTTTGTGACCAAGTTCACGCCGATGCGGCATTCCATCACCGGCCGGGCGCGCCGGACGACCCTGAAGCTGATCGTCGACGCGGCGAGCGATAAAATCCTTGGCGCCCATATGCTGGGGGAGGATGCGCCGGAAATCATGCAAGGGATCGCCGTTGCGGTCATCAGCGGCGCGACCAAGGCGGATTTCGACCGGACGATCGGGATTCATCCCACCGCGGCGGAGGAATTCGTGACGTTGCGGACACAAACCAGGGTTACCGGCGGCGAGCCCCTGGCGGAGTAGCCTTTGCTTCAAATTCAGGTGTAAGAAGCGGCTTCAAACCGACCTCAAGGAGCTTCCGAAAAGCTGATGGATACGTTGACGCCTGCCAATTTGCCCGAATCTGGGTTGAACTCCGGCTGGACGCCGGATAGCTGGCGCGGCTACCCGATCCGGCAGGTGCCGAGCTATCCGGATGGAGCAAAACTGGCTTCGATGGAGGCGCGGCTTTCGCGTTTTCCGCCGCTGGTTTTCGCGGGCGAGGCGCGGCGGCTGAAAGCCTCCCTGGCGCTGGCCGCCGAGGGCAAGGCGTTCGTGCTGCAAGGCGGCGATTGCGCGGAAAGTTTTGGCGATTTCACCGCCAATGTCATCCGCGACACGTTCCGCGTTCTGCTGCAGATGGCGGTGGTGCTGACGTTTGGAGGAGCGTTACCAGTGGTAAAGCTCGGGAGGATGGCCGGGCAGTTCGCCAAGCCGCGCTCTTCCGATACCGAGACCATCGATGGCGTCACGCTGCCCTCCTATCGCGGGGACATCATCAACGGGCCGGATTTTTCTGCGCAAGCGCGGATTCCCGATCCTACCCGGATGGAGTTTGGCTATTTTCAATCCGCCGGCACGCTGAACCTGCTGCGCGCCTTTGCCTCCGGCGGTTATGCCGATCTGCATGAGGTGCATCGCTGGAACCTCGATTTTGTGGAACGCTCGCCGCTGGCTGAGCGCTATCGGGCACTTTCGGCGCGGATCGACGAGACGCTGGCCTTCATGGCGGCGTGCGGTCTGACCAGCATTTCCGCACCGCAGATCAGGGAGACGGATTTTTATACCTCTCATGAGGCGCTGCTGCTGCCTTATGAGCAGGCCCTGACCCGCATTGATTCCACCTCCGGCGATTATTATGCCTGTTCGGCGCATTTCCTGTGGATCGGCGATCGCACAAGGCAGCTGGAAGGCGCGCATGTCGAGTTTCTGCGCGGGGTGAAAAACC
>JAMFRY010000161.1 GCA_026225015.1 Alphaproteobacteria bacterium | reverse complement strand
GTGATCAGGGCAACGGAATTGCAGTCCTGGATCCGGTTGGACAGGCTATCGGGCGAAAACCCGCCGAAAACCACCGAATGAACGGCGCCGATCCGCGCGCAGGCCAGCAGCGCCACCGCCGCCTCGACGATCATCGGCAGATAAATGGTGACCACATCGCCCTTTTTGATGCCGCTCGCGGTCAGCGCATTGGCCAGCCGGCAAGTTTTTTCGTGCAGCTCCCGATAGGTGACGTGCCTGGAATCGTTCGGGTCGTCGCCTTCCCAGATGATCGCGGTCTGCTCGCCCCGCTCGGCCAAATGACGGTCCAGGCAGTTGGCGGCGGCGTTCAGCGTACCGTCCTCGAACCATTTGATCGAGACGTCGCCCTCGAAGGAGGTGTTTTTGATCTTGGTGGGATGTTTGATCCAGTCGATGCGCTTGCATTCTTCGGCCCAAAACGCCTCCGGCGCTGCCGCGGCGCGCGCCGTCATGGCCTCGTATTGCGCCGCATTGAGCAAGGCGTGGGCGGCTATTTCCGGTTTGATGGCTACGATATCCGCATCCGACATCTGCTTCCTCCATTTTTACGCGTTATTTGCCGTCCACTGGTTCGCTTTCAATGATCTGGATCACGGGCCAAAGAAAAGCGAGCCAGAGAAACCGACCACGGCGGATTGGTTGCCCTTATGCCAGAGGATACGGAAACTCGAAAGATGCCACGATTGGAACTCGGATGGGGGACTCAAAGCTTGGAAGCGGGCTCGTATGCCCACTATCCGATCAGCCAGGCGCGATCAGGCCGGCGGGGTGGCGGTCCCGTTGCGATAGGCGGCGAGCTGTTGCTGGCTGGGGATGGTGGCGGTCACCGTTCCTCTGTCGTTTAGAAGCTCCAGCACCACGACCGTAGCCCCGCCGGTAAGCTGGGCCTGGCCGGAAGACGGTTGGTTGATCGCGGACTGACTGGACACAGATTGCTTAGCAGGCGCTGAAGCTGCTTGTAGCTGAGTCGAACTACCGGCGGATACCCCGCCAGTTGACGCCACGCTAGTCGGCTGGCGGACTGCTCCGGAGATATTCGCAATGACAATACCTATCGACATGTAAACAGATTAATCCACGTAAGTTTCGCATAAGTTAACGCGACTTACGGGAATCACGCTGTAACCGGTGCATTGCCCCATTTTAATGAAATTTTTTTCGGCTTTTTTTTGCGGAGCAATTATTTATAGTTCCATTCCAACCGCTTAAGGACGCGTCCAATGAAATACCATCAGCTCGGCCGGACCGGCCTGTTTGTATCGGAACTATGCCTCGGCGCCATGACCTTCGGCACCTCGGAAGGCGGCATCTGGAGCGCCATGGGTCAGCTTGGCTTAAGCGATGTCGAAGCCATCATCGCGCGCGCGCTCGCCGCCGGGGTGAATTTTATCGATACCGCGGATGTTTATTCCCATGGGGCTTCGGAAAAGCTGGTCGGCGAGGCGCTGAAGAATCTCGGGGTCAAGCGCAAGGATATCGTCATCGCCACCAAGGTGTTCGGCGAGATGGGGCAAGGCCCGAATGATCGCGGCGCCTCGCGCGGGCATATCCTGGATTCGGTGAGCGCCAGCCTGGAGCGGCTGCAGACCGACCATATCGACCTCTACCAGATCCACGGCACCGACACGGTGACGCCGATTGAAGAAACCCTGCGCGCGCTCGATGACCTGACCCGGCAGGGATTGGTGCGCTATATCGGCGTTTCCAATTGGGCGGCCTGGCGTATCGCCAAGGCGATCGGCATCAGCGAGCTGAAAAACCTCGCCCGGTTCGAGACGCTGCAAGCCTATTACTCGGTCGCCGGGCGGGACCTGGAGCGCGAATTGGCGCCGCTGCTCACCGAGGAAAAACTGGGCCTGATGGTGTGGTCGCCGCTGGCGGGCGGGCTGCTATCCGGCAAGTTCGGCCCCGATACGGCCTCGCCGGAAGGAACACGCCGGGCCAGCTTCGATTTTCCGCCGGTCGACCGGCCACGGGCCTGGGCCTGCATTGACGCCATGCGCCAGATTGGCGAGGCGCATGGCGTTTCGGTCGCGCGGGTCGCCCTGGCTTGGGTGCTGGCCAAACCCTTCGTGATGAGCATCATCATCGGCGCCAAGACCATCGCGCAGCTTGAGGATAACTTGGCTGCGACCGAGTTGAAGCTGACCGAAACGGAAATCGCCAGGCTCGACGAGGTGAGCGCACTGCCCCGCGAATACCCCGGCTGGATGCTGGAGCGGCAAGCGGATGGCCGGATTCCAAAACCCTTCAAGCCGGGGTAAAAATTATACCCGAACGTTATCGAGCAGCCGCACGCTGCCGAGGCGAGCGGCGGCGATGATCCGGGCCGGAGCAATAGCCGATTGCAGCGGCGCCAGGGATTGCGTATCCACCAAGACCAGATAGTCCGTCAACATTCCCGCCTTGGCCAGCAATGTTTCAGCCTGCGCCAGCGCCTCGGCCGCAGGCGTGCCGCCGGCAATGGCCAAAGCGGCTTGCGCCAGAGCGGCATAAAGCGCGGGCGCGGCCTGGCGTTCCGCCGGCGTCAAAAACCGGTTGCGGGAGGACAGCGCCAGACCGTCTTTCTCCCTCACCGTCGGCACCGGCACGATCTGAACCGACAGCAACAGATCCGTTGCCATCCGGCGGATGACCTGAACCTGTTGCCAGTCCTTCTCGCCGAAATAGGCCGCCTGCGGGCGAACCTGACCGAATAGTTTCGCCACCACCGTCGCAACGCCGGCAAAATGCCCAGGCCGCGCCGCGCCCTCCCATAAGTCCGCCGGCCCGCCGACGCTGATGGTGGTGGCCGCGTCCTCCGGATACATGGTCGCCACGTCCGGTAGCCAGACCAGATCGCAGCCTGCCGACGCCAGTTTCGCAAGGTCCCCCGGTTCATCGCGCGGATAGCGGGCAAAATCCTCGTTCGGGGCGAATTGCAGCGGATTGACGAAAATCGAGGCCGCAACCTTGCCGCTGCCCGCTCGCGCCGCCTTGATCAATGCCAGGTGGCCTTCATGTAACGCGCCCATCGTCGGCACCAGACCAAGCGAGCCCGCAAGTTTTTTATTCGCGTCGCGCAGTTCTGAAAATGTTCTGGCAATCAGCATGGCGCCGCCCTTGCGCGAATTTCGCTTGACCGTCTAGAGGTGGGCGGCAGAGCGGAGCGATCTGAAGACGCATGAGCGCAAATTCCAAAGCATGGATGGCTGCCGAGCAAAAACGCGGCACGCGCGCCGCGGTAGTGCCGGTGGCGCTGGGCGCCGTGCAGACCCTGGCCGCCATTGCACAGATCGTTTGCGCGGCGCGGCTGCTGGCCGCCATCCTGGTCCCGCAATCCCGGCACTTTCCTGCGATTCTGCTGTACATAGGCGGCTACGCGGTTTTTGCCCTGGTGCGGGCGGCGGCTTCGCATTTCGCCGCTTTGGCCAGTTTCGCAAGCGGGGCGGCTGCCCGCCGGCGACTGCGAAATAAAGTTTTCGGCAGCCTGTTCGCCATCGGCCCCGGCGCCGAGGCCAGGATGCAAGGCCGCCACTCCGCCGAGCTGGCCGCCATCGCCATCGACCGGGTTGAAGCGATGGAGGGATTTCACGCCCGCTGGATCCCGGCCACCGTTCTGGCCGTGCTCGCCCCGGCCTTGATCGCGCTTGCTGTATTTTCGGTGGATTGGAATTCCGGCGTGATTCTGGCCCTGGCCGGGCTGTTCGTGCCGTTTGCCATGGCGGTGGCGGGCATCGGCGCGGGACTCGCCGCCAAGCGGCAATTTCTGGCGATGACACGGTTGCAGGTACGGTTTCTCGACCGGATTCGCGGCATTTCCACCATCGTGCTGGCCGGGCGCGCCGCGGATGAAGCCCGTGCGCTGGCCGCCGCCGCCGATGAGTTGCGAAAGCGCACCATGCAGGTGCTGCGCATGGCCTTTTTGTCCTCAACCGCGCTGGACCTTGCCGCCGCGGCCGCCCTGGTGCTCATCGTCATCCATTTCGCCGGGTTGCTGCGCCATCACCTCGCCGCCGCCAGCACAGGCTTGTTCGTCATTTTGCTGGTTCCCGAATTTTTCGCGCCTTTGCGCAATTTTGCCGCGGTGTATCAGGATCGAATGTCGGCGGAGGCCGTCGCCGAAGAATTCTGCACCTTGCCAGAGCCGCCGGCGCCGGCAGCGGCTTTGGAAATCCGCACTGTCGCAGCGCCCGGCATCACTTTGGGCTTCGAGGATGTCAGCTTCGCCTGGGATGCGAGCCGGGGCAATGTCATCGAAAACCTGTCCTTTCGCACCCTCGCGGGAGATACGATGCTGCTCATCGGCACTTCGGGTTCCGGCAAATCCACGATTATCGACCTCATTTTGGGTTTCATCGAACCCAATACGGGCAGGATCACCTTCAACGGCGCGGAGTTGAAAACGCTGGTACCGGCGGCGCGCGCGAAACTTATCGGCTGGATCGGCCAGAAACCGATGATCTTCAACGGCACCATTCTCGAAAATGTCATTTTCGCCAAGCCAGAAGCCAGCGCCGATGAAGTAAGCGACGCGGTCAAACGCGCGCGGCTTACCGAAGTGATCGCTTCCCTTCCGCTTGGCCTTCAGACGCCGATCGGCGAAGGCGGTTTTGGCCTGTCCGGCGGCCAGGTGCAGCGCATCGCCATTGCCCGCGCCTTCCTGAAGGACGCGCCCTTGCTGCTGCTGGATGAACCCACCGCGCATCTCGATCCGAGCATCGAGCGCGACGTGCTGGAGAGCCTCAAGCGCCTCGCCATCGGCCGCACCGTGATTCTTGCCACCCATTCCACGCTGGCGCAGGAATTCGCCCGCGATGGCGGCGCCCGCAAGCTCGATCTGGACGCCATCCGCCACGCCCGGCTGCGCGGCGTCGCGTGAGTCCGATTCGTAAAATCCTTAAGCTATGGCGCGCGGAATCGGCACTGCTCAGCTTCGGCGCCATCCTTTCTTTGGCCGCACTCGCCGCCGGCCTGGCCTTGATGGAAAATGCCGGACGCTATATCGGCATCGCCATCGCGGGCGGCGCGCTTCTTCTGCCGCCTGCCTTGCAGGCAACGGGTGCGGCCCGCGTCATTCTACGCTATGCCGAACGCGTGATCGGCCATGATGCGATGCTTCGCGCCCTCGCGCGTGTTCGCATCTGGTTTTTCAAGGGTCTTGCGCATAGCGCCGCAAGCGGGCTCGGCCTGCGCAGAGCCGGCGACGTGTTGGCGCGGCTGGTCAATGATGTGGAGACGCTGGACGGGCTGTATCTGCGCATCATCATCCCGGCGCTCGGCGCAATCATGCTTCTGCCGGTGCTTGGCCTGGTTCTCTGGCATGAATCGATCTGGGCGGCCTTGTCGATCCTGCCCATTTTCGCGTTTACCGCTTTTTATCTGCCCATACGCGCGGCCGGCCTCGCCGGCAGCAACACGCGGCAGGCGGGGCAAGCCATGTCCGGCCTGCGCAGCTTTGCGCTCGACACGCTGACCGGCCGGCGCGAGGTTAAGATCTTCGCCGCGGAAGGCCGCATGCTGGCGAAAATCCAGTCGCAGGAGGCTGCCTATCTCGCCGCGGGGCGCGATCTGGCGCGCCGCTCGAGCCGCCTCAACACGGCAAGCTTTCTGGCGGCGCAAGCTGCCATCCTGCTGGCGATCCTCTTGGGCGTGGCAATCTCCGGATGTCCGCCGATTGCAACGGTAATTGCCGTGCTGGTCCTCGGCTTTGCCTTCGAAGCCGCCGCTGCCCTGCCGCGTGCCGGCATTCTGTACGGCCAGGCAAATGCCGCCGCCTTGCGTATCGTCGAAGCGGCGCAAGCCGGTCCGACTGTTGCCGATCCGCTCAACCCCGCGCAGCTGCCCGCCAGCAACGCGATTGCCTTCGAACATGTCAGCTTCCGCTATGCCGGCAATCTACCTTATGTTTTCCAGAACCTGTCGCTGCAGTTGCCGAGCAATACGCACACCGCCATTCTCGGCCCGTCCGGCGCTGGCAAGTCCACCATCGCCTCGCTTCTGCTTAAGC
>JAMFRY010000160.1 GCA_026225015.1 Alphaproteobacteria bacterium | reverse complement strand
TGCGCCTGTTCATCATCCAGATTGCCTGTGGGCTCATCGGCCAACAGCAATTTCGGCCGTCCGATCACTGCCCGCGCAATGGCGACCCGCTGCTGCTCGCCACCCGAGAGCTCATAGGGGCGGCTATCGAGCCTGGCGGACAAACCCACCCAACGTAGCAATTCCGTCACGTCCGAGCGTATCTGCTGCTCGGATCGCCGGGCCAGGCGCATCGGCAGCGCCACGTTGTCATAGACGCGGAGATGGGAAAGCAGCCGGAAATCCTGGTAGATGACGCCGATTCGCCGGCGCAGCAATGCGGCCTCGCGCCTGGAAATGCGGGCGGCATGGACATCGAGAATATCGATCCGGCCGCGATAGGGGTGCTCCGCCAGATACATCAGTTTCAACACGCTGGTTTTGCCGGCGCCGGATGCGCCGGTGAGCCAGCGGAAGCCGCCATCGGGAATATCGAAGGACATGTTCGAGACCACGTCCGCCGCGGCGGCTGAGCTTTTTCCGTCATGCCGGTATTTCAGCCAGACATTTTCGAATCGAATCATTCAGCCTCGTTCAGGTCGCAGCCGCGGTTGCCCCGGATGTCTCTCTGCCGCTTTTGCGCCGTAGCCGGCAAGGCAGGACCATTAGAAAAACGGTCTGTCTCCGTGTTGCGCGGCGCCGGCAATAATGCCATTGCCAGCGTCATCATGCGCGTGACCTGCCCGAATTGCCAAACCGAATATGAGGTTCCCGACGCCGCATTGACCCGGGCGCGCACGCTGCGCTGCGCCAAATGCATGACCAAATTTCAGGTTCCGGCGCTTGATTTGGCCCCGCCGGAGCCGGCCGCGGCTGAGCCGGAAGCCGAGCCGGCGCCAATGGCGGACGAGGTGATGCCGGGTGATCGCGCAGAGGTCGCCCAAGCGCAGAAGCATGAGTGGGCGGACATCCTCCAAAATAGGCAGGAAATTCCGGCCGCCGCGGAACCCGAACCATCGGCCAAACGCGGCCTGGCGATTTCGATCGTGCTGGTACTGGCGCTCATCCTGGCGCTGCTTGTGGCGCATCGCACGATCGGCAGCCTCTGGCCGCCCAGCGTCAGGCTATTTGACGCGCTCGGGTTGCGTTAGCTGTCACGCCCCGCTTGGGCCGACCCACGATTGGGAAGACACGTTGAACGGCGGCCGCAATAGCCAGGCTCCAAGGCACCACCCCGCGCTGGATTTGGCGCCGCCTGCGCCGGTTAAAGCTTCCCAGCGAACCGCAATGCGCCGCCGAACTGCGCGACATTATTGGCCGCGCTGTCATCCGCCATGACCTCATCCGCCACCGGCGCCGGCGCGTCGATCACCACCGCCTGCCGCTATATGCTGCGCTGCAATAAATGGCCTTGAAATATTAATCGTGGCTTAATATAGTCAGTAATAGCGGCCTGGGGCTGTACTGGCTGCGACGGCAAAGGGGGCTAATAGTTTGGAACTAGCGCGTGTCGTAGAGGGCGGAAATTTGCGCCGCACTGGGCTGGCAGCATACGGGGACGGTGTCCCGTCAAGATCTCTAAATCGTTGGCATCTGATCTTCGCGACCCAAATGCTGGATTTCGCCCTGATCATGTTGGTCGCAGGCTTGGCTTATCTTCTGGAAATGAATGGTGGCGGCGCGCTCCGTTACATGACCGGCGCTGCTGCGGTTGCCGTTATTTGCCATTTATCCTTTACCAGAGCGCATCTTTACGAAATCAAGTCACTCCTGAACTGGATCGGGGCGGCAAAAGCGATCGTGTTGCGGATGAGTCTGGTTTTCATGGGACTGGCGGCGTTTGCAGCTTTGACCCATGAGCAGGCGGTACTTTCCAGAGGCTGGTTTGTCGAGTTCTACTTCGGAGCCATCGTCGCGCTGGTTGCCGGACGATTGACGGTTGCGGCCTTGATGCGCCGCTGGATCGCGCGCGGCTTTGTTACGCAACACGTCGTTATTATAGGCGTGAACGAACTAACGGGTCACTTGATCGAGCAGATCAAGGCAAACCGGCACGGGATCCACGTCGCCGGTATTTTCGATGACGGGACTGACGGGCGCGCCCCCGATAATCTCTGGGGCCATGCCAGCGATATCGCCGAATTAACGCGCGGGGGCGTGAACGATTTGCTCCGATACGCCTTGTCGAACCCGGTTGATCTGGTGGTGATCACCCTGCCGATCGCTGCTGCCGAGCGTATCACCCGGGTGATTGAGCAATTGCGGCGGTTGCCGCTGAATATCCGGATTCTGCCCGGAGAGATCGGC
>JAMFRY010000159.1 GCA_026225015.1 Alphaproteobacteria bacterium | reverse complement strand
CCGCTTCCTCGCTCAACTTCTTCGCCACGCGCTTGATCACGACATTGTGCGGATCGGAAATGGTATAAACCGGGTGGCCAAAGCCGATCACAACCTCCTTGGCTTCCACCCGCTTGCGGATATCCGCCTCGGCCTCATCCGGGTTCTGGTAGCGCTTCTGAATTTCGAACGCGACCTCATTCGCGCCGCCATGCTTGGGCCCACGCAGCGCGCCGATCCCGCCGGCAATGGCGGAATAAAAATCCGAACCCGTGCCGGCAATCACCCGGCAGGTGAATGTGGAGGCGTTGAATTCATGCTCCGCATACAGCACCAGTGAGGTATGCATGGCGCGCACCCAGCTCTCGGGCGGCTTTTCGCCGTGCAGCAAATGCAGGAAATGGCCGCCGATGGTGTCATCGTCGGTCTCAACATCGATGCGCTTGCCGTTATTGGAGAAATGGTACCAGTACAGTAGGGCCGACCCCAACGAAGCCATCAGCCGGTCGGCGATGTCCTTGGCGCCGGGCTGGTTGTGGTCATCCTTCTCGGGCAGTACGGCGCCCAGCGCGGATACATAGGTGCGCATCACATCCATCGGATGCGCAGCACCCGGGATTGCCTCCAGCACCGTCTTGGTGGCGGCGGGCAGGCCGCGGAAACTGCGCAGCTTCACCTTATACGCCGCCAGATCAGACTTGTTCGGCAAGGTGCCATGCACCAGAAGATGCGCGATTTCCTCGAACTCGCAGGCATCCGCCACGTCCAGGATGTCGTAGCCGCGGTAATGCAGGTCATTGCCGGAGCGTCCCACCGAGCAAAGCGCGGTATTGCCGGCGGCAATGCCCGAAAGGGCGACGGATTTCTTCGGTTTCGGCAGCGCGTTCTCGTTCATTAATTCACTTTCTTAAAAAAATTGGCCAAAAAAAATTGCTGATGCCCAGTTGACCCGATGGCGGCGCAACATTCAACTGGCCAGATTCAACTATCCAGGCGCATGCGCCCAAAACCCTTCCGGTTCCATAGAAAGGCTTGTGAAAACGTGCAAATATTCCAGAAAAATTTGCTAATTCTGTAAAAATCAGCGAGATGGCGGCATGAAGGACAAAAAACGCTTCGCCGGCCCCCGCCTGAAGCGGATGCGCGAAAAACAAGGGCTCAGGCAATCGGCGCTGGCAAGCCTTGCGGGCATTTCACCGAGCTATCTCAACCAGATCGAGAGCGACCAGCGCCCGCTCACCAGCGCCCTGCTCAGCCGGCTGGCGGTGATTTTGCAGGTGCCGGAATTCTCCTTCGGCGATAGCGAGGCGTTGCGGCGCACGGCCGAGTTGCGCGAGGCGCTGCACGACCCGGTTTTCGGTAACAAAACCGTCTCCGGGGAGGAGTTGCAGGCGGTCGTGAACGCAGCGCCGGAATTCAGCGACATGTTCATTACCCTCTACCGCGACTATCTGCGGCGCGAGGAGCAGCACCGCGAAAAGCTGATCCGCAGCGCCAACGAACAAGCGGGTTTCGCCTCGCGTTTTCCGTATGACGAGGTGCGGGACTGGGTGCAGGCGCGGCATAATTATTTCGATACGCTGGATCGCATCGCGGAGCAGGTTTTCGAGGCGCATCACTTCAACAGCGCAACCTTGCGTGACGATTTAACTCGCTATCTGCTGGATGCGCACGGCATCACCATCGGCGGCGATGCGGAGCTGTTGGGACAGGGAACGTTCTGGCGGCTTCACAAAGCGACGAAGCGTCTGGTACTGGCGGAAGATTCCTCGGTGGAGAGTAAGATTTTCTGGATGGCGCATGTGATCGGCCATCTGGACCAGAAGCAGCGCATCGAGCGCGAGGTGAAACGGGCGGCGTTTTCCACCGAGGAGGCGCAAAAACTGGCGCGCATTGCCTTGGCGAATTATTTCGCCGGCGCGCTGATGATGCCCTATCGGCGATTTTATGAGTATGCGCGGATGGTGCGCTATGATGTGCAAAGGCTGCAGTATTATTTCGGCGCCAGTTTCGAGCAGGTTTGCCACCGCCTGAGCACCATGCAGCGCAGAGATACGCAAGGCATCCCCTTCTACTTCGCCAAAACCGATATCGCCGGAAATATCTTGAAGCGCAGCAGCGCCACCGCCTTTCAATTCGCGCAGTTCGGCGGGCCCTGCCCGGTATGGAATGTGTACCGGGCCTTTGCGCATCCGAATGAAATTCTGGTGCAGATGGCGATCACGACGGACCAGACGCGCTATTTGAACATTGCCCGCACGGTCGGCCGCGGCGGCGGCTCCTATCTCAGCCGGCCGCGCTCGGTTGCGGTGGTGCTGGGCTGCGAGCTCAGCCATGCGGCGCAAACGGTGTACGCGGCAGGGCTGGATTTGAACAATCCGGACGCGGCGGATGCGATCGGCCCCGGCTGCCGGGCCTGCGAGCGAACCACGTGCCGGCATCGCTCCGTACCGCCGATCGGCCGCGGGCTGGATGTGGGCACGGCCGAGCGCGGCGTGGTGCCGTACAGGGTGGCGAGCGGGTAGTTGCCGACGGCTCCTTGTTGACGGCTCCGGCCGCAATGGGCATTTTCCCCTTCTAACAATGGCGGTCCTCGATTACGCAATTCGGAGTATCTATCCATCAAGTCCGCCAAAAAGCAGAGCCGGAACGTCATTCCGCTGTTATCGCATTTGCGGTGGATCGCGGCTCTAACGGTCGTTCTATCGCATGTCAGGCAGGGTTTTCTCGGCACGGCGAACGGTAGCGCGCCCGTCAACCCGACGCCGAATGTGCTGGGCAAGCAGGAACTCTTTGGGCTCAACGGCTATGGCCACGCCGCCGTTGTGGTTTTCTTCGTGCTCAGCGGATTTCTGGTCGGCGGAAAACTCATTGAATTGTTGAAGAGCGATGATCTGAAGAGCGATTGGCAGCACTTCCTGATCGACCGTTTTGTACGGATTTTCGTTGTTCTATGGCCGGCGGCAGTATTAACGGCCGGTATCTGGTTCTGCCTGATCCATCTGATTCCAAATGCGCCATTCGTGAAGTCGGGCGGCTGGGCCTTCATGTTGTCGGCGCCGCTCGGAGCTGACGCCAGCCTGGGCAAATGGGCGGGCGCCGCGACATTGCTGAACGAGCTTTTGGTCCCTACGCTGACATCCAACGGGCCGCTCTGGTCCCTGGCCTATGAGTGGTCATATTATATGATCGGCCTGGCAGGCGTTTTGGCCGGGCGTGCTTATTTCACAACCGGATCGGTCCTACTGATCGCTTATGGCGGGCTTCTGTTCGGTCTGGCGGCAGTTCATCAGCCGGTTATTCTCATCTCCGGCGTTTGCTGGCTCGCCGGCGTCGCCGCCCGCGCGGCATTTGATCATGACCTGCTGCGCGGCCGGATTTCCCAGGCGTGCGGCTTGGGGGCAGTGATTGCGGTTCTGCTGATCGAGAGCAAACATCCGCTTGCCGATCCGGTTCTGGGCGTGGCGCTGGCCGTAATGATCGCGCACTCCAATTGGAAAAATTTCAAGCTTTTCGCGCGATTCGGCGAGTGGGCCGCGGCGTTTTCATATTCTCTCTACCTCGTCCACTTCCCGATACTTCTTGCCGTGATGGGCAAACTCTATGCTTTGGGCATATTGCCGCACCGGTTGGGATTTGGCCTGGAATCCGCGGTGATTGTGGTTTCGACAACCGTGTTTCTGCTGCTGTTCGCCCGTGCTTTCGCCTGGGCAACCGAAGATCGAACCGCAAAAATCAGGCGGATTGTTCTCAAGCTGACAGGCATATCCAGAACGGTGAATGAACCATTCCGGGCAGTTAAGCTTGCGCCTGCGCAATCGCCGCCAGCATCTCCAGAACCCCCGCTTGCGGACCCGCCGGGTGATTCCACACCGCACCCACAACCGCCAGAAAATCCGCGCCAGCTTGCACCAGCGGGGCGCAATTGCCCGCCGTAATGCCGCCGATGGCGACGCAGGGTATTTCCATCATTCTGGACCACCATTCCAAGATCTCCAGCTCCGCCATGGCGGGCGGTTCCTTGGTGGCGCTGGGATAGAACGCGCCAAAAGCGACGTAATCGGCGCCGTCCTCTCCGGCCTGCATGGCCAGGTGGCGGGAGCCGTGACAGGTCACCCCCATGGTCAGCTCTTTGAGGATTTTGCGCGCCGCCGGCGCAGCCAGGTCGGTCTGGCCGATATGCGCGCCGTCGCAGCCCAGGCTCACCGCCAGATCGGGGCGGTCATTCAGCAGAAAGGCAACATTGCGGGACTGCACGATGGGACGCAGGGTTTCAACGGTTTGCCGCAGAAAATCGTCTGGCACATCTTTCATGCGAAGCTGCACGGCGGCAACCTCGCCGGCATCCAAGGTGGCGGCCAGTAGGTCGGGGAAGTTTGGCGGCAGGGTGGGCGGGGTGATCAGATAGAGCCGGCACCCCGCCCCCGCCATGAATTACGCTTTACCCTGGTAAATCTCGACGATCTTGCCGAGCATTTCCAGCGCTTCCTCGCGCGGGCGCTGGAAGGTGTTGCGGCCGATGATGGAGCCATTGGCGCCGCCATCGCGCAGGCCGCGGACTTCGTCGTACAACCCCTCCAGCCCCTTCGACTCCCGCCCGAGAACACCACGATGCGCCTGCCGCCAAAGCAGGATTGCACCACGTGCTCGACGCGCTTGGCCAAAGTGGAACCGTCGATCTTCTCATAGACCTTTTTCGCCGCCTCCAGCGAAACCACGGCGGTAGGCGGCTTCACCTTGATGATATGGGCGCCCAAGAGCGCCGCCATGTGGGCGGCATAGGCACAGATGTCGAAAGCGGTTTCCGCCGCCTTATCCAGATTCGGACCGCGCGGGTAAGACCAGATCACCACGGCCAGCCCGGCGGCTTTCGCCTCCTCGGCCATTTCGCGGATTTCTTCCATCAACTGGAACGCAAATTCGCTGCCCGGATAGATGGTAAAGCCGATGGCGGCGCAGCCCAGGCGCAGCGCGTCGTTCACCGAGCCGGTCAAAGCCTGGTCCTTGTCGACGGCCAGGCTGTTGGAGGAGTTCACTTTTAAAATGGTGGGGATGGCGCCGGCAAAGCTGTCAGCGCCGGCTTCGATCATGCCAAGGGGGGCGGCATAGGCGGAAAGCCCGGCATCGATGGCGAGCTGGAAGTGGTAATGTGGGTCATAGGCCGCCGGGTTTGGCGCGAAGGAACGCGCCGGACCATGCTCGAAGCCCTGATCAACGGGGAGAATGACCAGCTTTCCGGTGCCGCCGAGTTTACCCTCCATGAGGATGCGGGCGAGATTGGCCTTGGTGCCGGGATTATCGCTCTCATAGCTGGCAAGGATCTTTTTAACTCGTTGGTTAACCCGCATTTTCATCTCCAATTGTGCTTTGCAACATTAAACGATGGTTCCGGCGCTGTCATCCGCGAAGCGGAAGAAAATGCACCGGAAGCTGCAAATGCCGGCCTGAATTGGCTGTTTTCGGCAAAATTTTTCATCCCTCCAGCCAGGAAGCGAGCTTACGCGCGGCACCGCGCTCCGCCAAATCCAGCGCCGGCGGCGCGACCGGCAGCAGAATGGCCCCGTGTAGTTGCGCGAGTTCGGCGACCGCCGCGAACAGCTCAGGCTCGCATTGAAGAACAATCCCTTTCAGGCCCATTTTCAGCGCCTCCACGGCGCGGCCCGGCGCATCGGCGCAATCCAGCAGCGACGGATAATCCGTCTGCGCCGCTCGAACCAGCGAAAACCACCACGCGCACCCCGCATAAAGGGCGGCGGCCGCGGCCGAGAGCAGCGTCACCGGCCGGCGGTGCGACAGCGCCATTCTGGCGTCGATGAGGCTGTGAATGATGACCGCTTTCGGCAAAATCATGAAAAACCACGCGATCCCGTTCGTAAAAGCCATTCAAATGAATTAAATCTGCGAATCCAGGCAAATGGTTGTTGCCCTGAAATCGGCGCATCGGCTTAGTGAGTCAAAAATGGACGCCAGAATATGACAGAGACCGAAACCGAAGCCGAGACGCTGGAACGCCTGGAGCACGCGCTGCGCCGAATCGGCGAACTCGCGCGACAGCCTAAACCCCTCGCCCCGGGTGCACCGGAGATTGACCGGGAGGCCCTGCTACATACGCTGGACTTGCTGATCACCCGCTTGCGCAAGGGGCTCGAATCACCCAGGCTCGGCCAGGCAATTGATGGAGGCGATGAATAATGGCGCAGGTTACCATTCGTATAAACGGCTACGCCTACACGGTTGGCTGCGAGGACGGCCAGGAATCCCATCTGGAGCAGATGGCCGAGGATATCGAGGAACGGATTTCCAGCATCAAAGCCATTGGCGGCCAATCCGGCGAAGCCAGGCTGCTGATGCTGGCCTCACTGCTGCTGGCCGACGAATTGCACGACACGCGGCGCGCGCTCGACCAAGCGCAGACCGCGGCCCAGCTGCCGGCCACGCCGGCCGAAAAGCCGGACCCGGAGAAGCGCGCCAAACTACGCCGGCTCGCGGCCCGCGCGGAAGAGATTGCAGCCGATCTCGCGGAGGCTTAAGGTGGATGTGGAGCTGCCCGGTTCGTCAGGCACAACATCCCCAGGGCCGTAAGCAACTCCCTCGGGAACTGGCTCTGCCGGGATCTTGGTCCCGGTATCTGGTGCCCACCTGCACTAGCAGGCCTTGGGAGGATGCATAAGCCAACGGCCATGGCGGCTCCACTTTGTACTAGGCGCTGCTTTTTTGAGCTGGGACTCGGACGTTGACCAACTCACCTCATGCCGGCGAATACCGGCAACGCATCGACGATTTGCTCGACCTTTCGGCACGCAAGTCTGCGATGCGGGCGCAAGCCATCGCGATTCGCAATACATGCGATCCGGCTCTGGGCGCGGAGATGGCCAAGCATGTGATCCATAGCTGCCCGCCGCCCCCCGGCGCCGTCGTCGCCGGCTTCTGGCCGTTGGCGCATGAAATCGACATCCGGCCCTTGCTGCACGCGCTGGATGCCGTGAGCTACGACATCGTGCTTCCGGTTACGCCGGAGCGCGGCGAAGCCCTGACCTTCCGCAAATGGAACGTGGACGACGCGCTGCTGGCGGGCCGCTACGGCACCAAACATACGGATGGTCCCGAAATGACCCCGGATTTCATTCTGGTCCCGCTGCTGGGATTTGACGCCCATGGCAACCGCCTAGGGTTTGGGGCCGGCTATTACGATCGCACGCTGACTGCGCTGCCGAACGCCTTTCGGCTGGGCTGCGCCTTTGCCGCGCAGGCATTCGGCGAGGTTCCGGCAGGGCCGGAGGATGTGAAGCTGCACGCGATCGCCACGGAGCACGGGGTTAGGCGGGTTTAGTAAAAGGCGGGCAGCGCCCGCCTTTTACCGGAACCAAAAGTTCTTTGGTTCTTTCTTTCAAGAAAGAACCGCTTGCTTCACGCCGCGCGGCGCCGATCGCCGAAACCCTTATTCCCCGCATATTCCGGCCGTTTCGGTTTGCGGACGATCATATCCGGGTGCCGTTGCGGTTTCTTCACAGGCTGGGCATGGGCGGGACGCGTTCCGCCGGCGACGGTTAGTTTCACGTTGGTGAGTTTCTCGATCGAATTCAGATATGTCAGCTCCGTGGCGTCGCAGAAGGCAACCGCGATGCCTTTGGCGCCATTACGGGCGGTTCGACCGATGCGGTGGACGTAGCTTTCCGGCTCGTTCGGCAGTTCGTAGTTGAACACGTGGCTGATGCCGGCGACATCGATGCCCCGCGCGGCGAGGTCGGTTGCCACCAGCACGCGCACCTGGCCGGCCTTGAATTGTTCCAGCGCGCGCTGCCTGGCGTTCTGGCCGAGATTGCCGTGCATGGCGGTGGCGGAAATTTTCTCCGCGTTCAGTTGCAGGGCCACCCGGTCCGCGCCGCGTTTGGTGCGGGTGAAGACGATGGCGCTGGTGATGGCGGGGTCGCGCAACAATTGATTGAGCAGTTGGCGCTTGCCGCTGGCATCGACGAAATGCACCGTTTGTTCAACCAGCGCCGGGGTGGCGGAGGTGGATTCGATGCGCACGCGCGTGGGATCGCGCAGCAGGCCTTCCGCCAGATGCGCGATTTCCTTCGGCATGGTGGCGGAGAACAACGCCGATTGGCGCCGCGTGGGCAATGCTGCGACCACCTTGCGGATATCGGGCATGAAGCCGAGGTCCAGCATACGGTCAGCCTCGTCGAGTACGAAGAACTGGGTCTGGTCGATCAGGAGCTGCCTGGTGCTCATCAGGTCACAGATGCGGCCCGGCGTGCCGACCACGATATCCGCGCCGCGGGACATGCGGTTCACCTGGCCGGAGCGGCCGACGCCGCCCACGATCAGAACGGTTTGCAGGCCAAGTCCGGTACCGAATTTCTTGAATTCCTGCTCGATCTGCACCGCCAATTCGCGGGTAGGCGAGAGGATCAGCGCGCGGGTGGCAAAGCGGCGCGGGCGCAACGGGGTGGTGGCCATGGCCTGCAGAATCGGCAGGGCGAAGGCGGCGGTTTTGCCGGTGCCAGTTTGGGCGATGCCCAGAACGTCCTTGCCAGCGAGCCCGGCCGGCAGGGCCTGGGCCTGAATGGGGGTGGGGTGGGTAAAGCCGCTATTGGTGAGCGCCTGCAGAATCGGCGGGGCAAAAGCGAAGGATTCGAACGTGATAGCGGGGGTGATAGCAGAAGGGGTAGACATAAACTACAGTGCTCCGGCGTCACAAATCTCTGATTTGCAACGATATTGTCCGGTTTCCACGCGCGATATTGGAGAGGACGGGTTCTAGTAAGTGCCCGAAAGGACGAGGCCCGAAAGGATGGGGATCGCCCAACTAGACATATCAACCGCCAAGGCCGGAGTTTTGACATCCGGTCGCGCATTCGCGGTCAACGCCTGCTCTATGCGCATGTTGCACTGCGGAAGGCAAGCATAAACGCATGCAGGTCAGCTAAGCATTAAGTATTTGATCCAAGGGCGCTTGACTGAAGCAGGCGTCTCAGATGGCGGCCAGAACGGATTATCCCTGTTTCCAGGGCAATCCTTCGTGTTTCCAACCCGCGATCCCCCCGCGATGGGCCCGGGCATCCAGCGGACCCTCAAAGCCGTCCTTTATATTATACACATGCTTATAGCCTGAAGCATGGGCGGCCTGCGCCGCGGCCATGCTGCGGCCGCCGCTGCGGCATAGAAAATACACATGGTTGCCGGGATGCACATTCGCCTGCAACAAAGCTTCCAGGAATTTCGGGTTGGGCTGCATGGAGGGGAAAACCTGCCACGGAATCAGCACCGGCTGCTTGCCGGTCTGGCTGAGATCGGGCACGCCTACAAAGCTCCATTCCGCGTTGGTGCGCACATCGCAAAGTGCTGCTTCGGGATCGCTCATGAGTGCTTCCCAGACCTGTCGCGGCGCTAATTCTTCGATCATACTGCCTCCCATCGGGCCGCCAAAGCCCAACTTTACCTTGACAATAGCGAGGACGCCAGATGATTGAAATGGCAACGTCACACACCGCCCCCGGCATCGCAGATGGATTGATCGGCGCGATCGGCAACACCCCGCTCATTAAACTGCAACGTGCCTCGGCGGCAACCGGCTGCGATATCCTCGGCAAGGCCGAGTTCATGAATCCTGGCGGGTCGGTGAAGGATCGGGCGGCGCTCGCCATCATCGAAGCCGCGGAGGCGGATGGGTCGCTCAAACCCGGCGGGGTGATTGTTGAGGGCACGGCGGGGAATACCGGCATCGGCATCACCTTGGTGGCCAATGCGCGCGGCTATAAGAGCGTCATCGTCATGCCGGAGACGCAAAGCCAGGAGAAGATCGATTTTCTGCGCATGATCGGAGCCGATCTGCGGCTGGTGCCGGCGAAGCCGTATAAAGACCCCGGCAATTACGTGCATGTTTCCGAAAGGCTTGCCAAGGAGCTGGGCGCGCTGTGGGCCAACCAGTTCGACAATCTCGCCAACCGCGAGGGCCATCGCCGAAGCACCGGCGCCGAAATCTGGGCGCAGACTGCCGGCCGGGTGGATGCCTTCACCTGCTCCAGCGGCACCGGCGGCACGCTGGCCGGGGTTGCGCTGGCGTTGAAAGCACAAAACCCGGAAGTGCGGATCGTGCTGGCGGACCCGGAAGGCAGCGCCTTGTACGGCTGGGTGAAAAGCAATGATTTGACGGTGACCGGGAGTTCGATCACCGAAGGCATCGGACAATCCCGCGTGCCGGGCAATCTGGCGGGGGCGCCGATTGACGATGCGCTGCGCATCCCGGACACCGAGGCACTGGCGCAGGTGTTTTCGCTGCTGATCGATGAAGGCATTTCGGTGGGCGGCTCGGCCGGAATCAATGTCGCGGCGGCGATTCGTGTGGCGCGAGATCTTGGGCCCGGCCATACGGTGGTGACGATTTTATGCGATGGCGGGGCGCGCTATCAGTCCAAATTGTTCAACCCCGAATTTTTGCGGAGCAAAAATCTGCCGGTCCCGGCATGGCTGGGTTGAGCAATCCGGCGCTGCTGGATGCGGAGGAGCTTTTACGGCTTTACGCGGCGAAATCCTTGAACCCGCTGGAGGCGCTGCAGGCGGTTACTGAACGCATCGCGCGGCAGAATCCGGAGATCAACGCGTTTGTCGTGATGAACCCGCAGGCGCTCGAGGCGGCGCGCGCCAGTACGCAACGCTGGCAACAAGGTTCGCCCGCAGGCGCACTGGATGGCGTGCCGGTGACGGTGAAGGATTTGATCGACATCGCTGGCCTGCCGACCAGGCGGGGCAGCAACGTCACCGACCCCTCGCCTGCCATTGCCGATGCGCCAACGGTGGCGGCGTTGCGGGCGGCGGGAGCGGTGATTATCGGCAAAACTACGACGACGGAATTTGGCTGGAAAAGCCCTGGGGATTCGCCGCTCACCGGCATTACGCGCAATCCTTGGAATACCACGCATACGCCGGGCGGCAGTTCATCCGGCGCGGCGGCGGCAGCGGCCAGCGGTTTTGCTCCGCTGCATCTCGGCACCGATGCCGGCGGCTCGATCCGCATTCCCGCGGCCTGGTCGGGGATTGTGGGCTTGAAACCGAGTTTTGGGCGCGTGCCGCAATGGCCGCTCGGCGCGTTTGGCCATGTGGCGGTGGCGGGGCCCATGGCGCGCAATGTGCGGGATGCGGCTTTGATGCTGAACGTGCTGGCAGGGTTCGATGCGCGCGACCCGTTTGCGTTGCCTGATGCGCCGAGGGATTGGCGAGCGGGCATTGAGGATGGCGTGCGGGGTTTGCGCATTGCGGTGCTGGGCAATCCTGGCTTTGCCGCAGCGGTCGATGCGGATGGGTTGGAGGCTTTGGAAATTGCCAGAAGAATCATGGAGGAATCCGGCGCGGTGATCGAGGCAGTGGATGCCTCGCTGCCCGACACATCGGTGATTTTCAGCCGCATCTGGGGCGCGGCTCTGTGCCGGGTGGTGAATGGAATTGCCGAGGAGCGACGGCATTTGCTGGATCGCGGCTTGTTGCAGGTGGCGGCGCGGAGCAAAAATGTGACTGCGCTGGAGGTGTTGGAAGGCGAGGCGATGCGGGTACAGGCGGCGCATGCGATGGCGATGTTGCATTTGAGGTATGATGCGGTGCTCTGCCCGTGCGTTCCCGCTTGCGCGCCGCTGGCGGACAAGATCATCGGCGATCCGGTGGCGGCTTTGTGGAATGATTGGGCGCCCTGGACGTTTTTGTTCAACCTGACGCGCCAGCCGGCGATTTCTGTTCCGGTGGGCGTGAATGAGGCCGGCTTGCCGCGGGCGGTGCAGATTGCGGCGGGGCTGTATCGGGATGATGTTGTGCTGCGGGTTGCGAGGGTGGTGGAGCGGGCGTTGTAAAAGAATGCTCCACGTGGAACATTCGCAGGCTAACGTTTTGTTATTATTGCGTAAACAGAAGGTTATCCACAAGATGTCAGCGTACAAAATGTGGAATGGGTGAGACAGAACCAGATTATCTCCGGATTTTGAGACGCTCGGCGGGTGGGTAGCGCTACCCATCACTTTTTATATTGCTAGACCAACACGACCCAAGCATCATGCGGCTATGACAGATTGTCGGCGCAACAGGGTTCCAGGTGGCACGTATTTCTTCACGGTCAACTTATACGATCGTCGTAGCACGCTGCTTTTAAAAAATATTGATGTTCTGCGCGAGGCGGTAGGTGGGGTTAAAACGAACGCGCCGTTTCATATTGATGCCTGGATGGTGTTGCCGGACCACCTGCATTGCCTATGGACTCTGCCCGGGGGTGACGTGGATTTTTCAGCACGATGGCAGGCGATCAAAACCGCATTTTCCAAGAAAATGCCGCAAGGTGAATTCCGGTCGGCCATCCGGCGCGGCACGGAGGGGAACGTGGAATTTGGCAGCGGCGGTTCTGGGAGCACACCATCCGCGATGAGCGGGATTACGCCGCGCATATGGACTGTATCCATTTTAGCCCTGTAAAAGATGGTCTCGTTGCCAAGGTTGCGGATTGACCATATTCATCGTTTCATCATGCGGTGCGCATAGGGCTTTACGCAACGGGCTGGGCCGACGGCGGGGTAGTGCTGAATGATGTGGGGGAAGCTTGGGTATGAGCAAGGTGATAGAAAGAATCGATGGGTAGCGCTGCGCTCACCCATCCTACGCTTGCTGCCTCATGACAACCAAGACCGTATGTCCGCTAAGTGGTGCGGGCGCTATAGCCTGGGAACCGCGCGGCGATCTGTTGTTCGCGTTGTTCAGGGGTGACGCGGGCGACGCCCCGCAGCGCCACGATGTCGGTCAATGACAATAAACGCAAATCACGGACCAGCCCGGCAGCCGTCATCGTTGGTGGTACGTTTTGCCAGCGCAATATGCCAAACCCGTCCTGGATGCCGGACGGGTCCAGCCAGTTGGCAACCCCGGGATCGGACTCAGAGATAACATAGGTAGTCGCGCCATCGGCGTCGGGTGTGACCTGTGAGCTGTTGAGGCTGCATTGGTACCGGCGGGCGTCGGGCGCGATCATCCAGGTGTCGGTAAGTTGGAAGCCGTAATAGCGCGCTGCGCCGTGCGTGGTGGTAACCACCAGCGCTTGACCGGGGGCAAGCTGAAAGCGCAGGCCAGTGAGGAACCCCCAGCCGCCAAAGCGCGCCCGCACCGGGGCGATGCTGTTGGACTTCAGCCCGCCCATCCAGATGCTCGGATACTGCGCCCAGAAGCCGATATAACCTGGCAGGTCGGCCAGCAGGTGCGCCCTGGCTTCAGCCAAGCCGTAGGGCGCCGGAGCAGAACTGTCCAACCGGCGGATTTGCAGCTGCGCGGGTCGGTCGCTCCAGTTGCCGAGGACGTCGCGCACGCCGAGGGTGATGCGTCCGTGCGGCGTGATGAAATTGTGCGGTCCGGCGGGACCGGGGCCGTTGACCAGTACGCGGAAACTGCCATCGGACGCGATCGAAAGCTGGCGGTCCGTGGTAACGTCGGCGCTCATCACATCCGCATTACCCTTCTTTGGTTTCGTGAACATCGAGCCCGGGTTCGCCATGTTTGCGGCATCGGCTTCCAGCACGAACTGGGACGGGCGGCGCGACAGATCGAACTTGCCGAGGATTTCGTATTTTCCCGTACCATCGATGACGGCACCCCGGTAGATATTGTCGGGATTATCGCCCGAGGTGCCAACGCCGCCGATGGTGTGGCCAAGCCAGGTGCGGGGGGTATCATCCGTGGCCCAGAGAAAAGCGGGATGCGGGCGGTAGGTCATCAGCTCGGCAAAGATGAGCGAGTTGGTCCATTGCGCGATCGCGCCGTCGAGCCGGGCGGCGCCTTCCGGCGTCTGGCCCCGGGGCGTGGCGGCGAGCTTCGCCCTGATGCCTGCCTGGACCTGTTTCAGCGCCGGATCCTGCAGCAGCGTGAGTAGGTTCTGCTCGGCCTCGATCTGCGCCGGTGTGGCGAGCCAGGGGGCGGCTGTGGCGGCGCGGGAGGTGCCGGGCCGGGCCAGTGCCAGGAGGCCGGCACCTAGGAGGGCGGAGCGCCGCCCCATGCGGGTGGCGTCAAATAACCTCGGTGACGGGCGTGATGATGCGTTCATGATTTCCTCCGTTATTTTGTTCAAGGCCAGCAGTTAAAATTTTCCGGCGAGCGTGACGCCGCCGGTGATCGGGTCGCCCACCTGGCCAATGATGAGATTATAGGTGGGGAACGAATTGGTGGAGTTTGCGCTCCGGTAGAAATAGTAATGCGTATTGGTGACGTTGCGCACCCAGCCGGAGAGCGTCCAGGCACCGTTATTCGATTTGATACCGAAATCGATATTGCCGATGCCGTAAGCGGGGACACGGCTGTACGCGGAATCATCGGCGCCGGAGTAGAATCCGCTGCGCAGCAAAGCATTGCCGGAGACAAAGGCCACCATGTCGTGGCCGCCGATCTTGGGCAGCGGATAGTCATACTCGCCGCCGAACGAACCGGTCCAGGTCGAGACGCCGACAAGCGGCCTGCCGGTCAGACTGCATACAGGGCCGGATGTATAGAAGCGCTCGATCGGGCAGGGCGCATTCGGATTCGATTCGTTATAGGCGTTGTCAAACACGCCCGAGAAGAACAGGCTCAAATTCGAGGTGGCCTGGACCTTTGAATCAACCTCAACGCCGCGCGAACGGACGCTCGGGATGCTTGCAAGATAGGTCGTCGGTGCGCCATGAATGCTGGTGATCAGCGTGCCCTGATAGTTCTTGTCCTCATCCCAGAACAAATCGCCGTCGAGGATCAGCCGGTCATCGAGCAGGGTGGTTTTCAGGCCGAGCTCATAATTATCGATCGTTTCGGGGGCGACAACCTTGGGGATGACTGCCGATGCCACGAGATTTATGCCAGCCGATTTGGCGCCGTGCGAATAGGTTGCATAGGCCAATATGGTCTCGGCCGGCTTGTATGAAACCGTCACCAGCCCGGACGGCAACCCATTATAAGTGGACACATTATAGCCGGTTACTGGCGCAAAGGCATTGCGCAGCGTCGTGGCCAAGCCGGCGGTCAAGGGCAAGCCGCCCTGCGGACCCTGGCTGAAACTTCCGGTTTTTGCCTCGTAGGTGTAGCGCAGGCCGCCGGTGATGTCCCATTGCGGGGCAACATGCCAGGTCGCCTGACCGTAGGCCGCCAGGCTTTTTGTCGTGTAGAGGCTTGTGCCAACCGATGAGAGGCCGTTTACGGCATCGTTATAGCCATTAAAGAGAAAACCCGAGGTCGCACCCGACAACACGATCGGTGTCGCGGCGCCGTAGGTTACAAGGCCGCCGGCGTCCTCGCCCGAGTAGTAATAATAGAGTCCAGCTGTGTAGTCGACCTTGCCGCCAAGCGGCGAGGTGATCCGCAACTCCTGGCTCGCCTGGCGCTGGTAGATGGTCGCATTCGCCGCGGTCAACAGCGGCAAACCGGTATTATCGCCGTCATTATGCGAAAAGAAATTCCAATACCGCGCACCGGTTATCGATGAAAGGGTATAGCCGTTGAGGTCGTAATCGGCGAGCACGGTGGCCCCGCCGGTTTCCATGTCATAATGTTCAGGGCTATCGATAGCGGTGGTGCGGCCGAAGGCGTTGATCGGCGGCAGCGTGTAGCCAGTGGGCGCGTATTTGGCGGTCACGGTGTCTATCGTGGGAATGCTCGGCGCCGAGGCGATGCCGACGATCTCCGGCACCTCCCAGTTCATATTCTCGTTGCTGTAGTCTAAAATGACGCGAATAGTGAGTTGCGGCGTCGCGTTGTACAACAGCTGTCCGCGTATGCCCTTGTCATTCTGGCCGTCATAATGTTTGCCATTGGTGACGTCCGAAAGGTAGCCGTTATGCTGGGTG
>JAMFRY010000158.1 GCA_026225015.1 Alphaproteobacteria bacterium | reverse complement strand
GAATCTGGTCGATTGCCGCCACCGATATAAGGCAGTTCGGCCTGGGTGTGCATCGCGCTATCGATGACACGCCATTCGGCGGCGGGGCAGGCATGGTGATGCGGGCGGATGTGCTGGATGCCGCCATTGCTTCAATCGCGGATTCTGGCGCGGATGCCAGCCGGCCGCTGATCGTACTCACCCCGCGCGGCGCGCCGCTCACCCAAAAACGCGTGCAGGCGCTAAGCACCGGGCCCGGCGTCATCCTGCTCTGCGGGCGGTTTGAGGGGATCGACCAGCGCGTCGTCGAAGCCCGCCAGGCCGAGGAAATCAGCATCGGGGACTACATCCTCTCCGGCGGCGAAATCGCGGCCCTTGCCCTGCTGGACGCCGCCATCCGGCTGCTGCCAGGCGTGATGGGCGCAGCCGAGAGCGCAAACGAAGAAAGTTTCGCGACGTCCCTGCTGGAATACCCGCATTACACCCGTCCGGCCCTCTGGCAGGGCCGCGCCGTGCCGGAGACGCTCACCTCCGGCAACCATAAAGCCATCGCCGCCTGGCGGCACGAAGCCGCCGCCGACATCACCAAAACGCGCAGACCGGACTTGTACGCACAATACATTGCATCCGGAGCCAGCGCGCCCTAAACAGCCTGCCAAGAAGGACATTTCGACATGAATATCATCCAAACCCTCGACGCCGAACAAATCGCCAAGCTGACCGAAGGCAAGCCCGTGCCGACCTTCGCGCCCGGCGACACACTCCGCGTCAGCGTGAAAGTGGTCGAGGGCGAGCGCTCGCGTATCCAGGCCTTTGAAGGCGTGTGCATCGCCCGCTCCAATCGCGGCATCAATTCCAGCTTTACCGTGCGGAAAATCTCCTACGGCGAAGGCGTGGAACGCGTCTTCCAACTCTACGCCCCCACCATCGCGGAAATCCACGTACTGCGCCGCGGTGATGTGCGTCGCGCCAAACTCTACTACCTCCGCGGCCGCCGCGGTAAATCCGCCCGTATTGCGGAGAAAGCCCGTGAGATCGAAGCCCCGGCCGCCGAGTAAATCACCTAAGGGGGCTCCGCCCTCTTAACCGCGATTTAGGAATGGGCCAGGGGACAGCGTCTCCTGGCCTTACTTATTTGGAGGAGGCATCACGACCATGCCACGGACTTTATTCGACAAGATTTGGGATGCTCATGTGGTGGATCAGATGGGGGATGGCACGGCTGTTCTCTATATCGACCGGCATCTGGTGCATGAGGTGACGAGCCCGCAGGCGTTCGAGGGGTTGCGGCTGGCCGGGCGCAAGGTTCGCCGGGTTGATGAAACCATTGCGGTAGCGGATCATAATGTGCCAACCGAGGATCGGTCCGGCGGCATCAAGGAGCCGGAGAGTCGGCTGCAGGTTGAAACGCTGGAGCGCAATGTCGCGGCGTTCGGGGTGCCGTATTTTCCGGTGACGGATGTACGGCAGGGGATCGTGCATGTGATTGGGCCGGAGCAGGGGATTTCCTTGCCGGGGATGACGATTGTGTGTGGGGATTCGCATACCAGCACGCATGGGGCGATGGGTGCGCTTGCCTTCGGGATCGGCACGTCGGAGGTTGAGCATGTGCTGGCCACGCAGACACTGCAGCAGAAGCCTGCGAAGAATATGCTGGTGCGCGTGGATGGCGTTTTGCCTGCCGGGTGCACGGCAAAGGATATCATTCTCGCGATTATCGGGAACATCGGCACGGCCGGCGGGACGGGTCATGTGATCGAGTTCGCCGGCGAGGCGATTGCCGCATTGGACATGGCCGGGCGTTTGACGGTTTGCAACATGGCGATCGAGGCCGGCGCGCGGGCCGGGTTGATTGCGCCGGATGAGACTACGTTCGCCTATATCGAAGGCCGGCCTTATGCGCCGAAGGCCGATGATTTTGCAAAGGCTGTTGCATATTGGCGCAGTTTGCCGAGCGATGCGGGCGCGCATTACGACAAGGTTGTAGTGCTAGATGCGAGCGAAATTACGCCGCAGGTGACCTGGGGGACGAGCCCGGAGGCGGTGTTGCCGATTACCGGCCTGGTCCCGGACCCGTCGGCGGAGCCCGATGAAGCTCGGCGCGCACAGTTGCAGCAAATGCTGAACTATATGGACCTGGCGCCGGGGCAGAAACTTGCGGGCACCAAGATCGACGTGGTGTTCATCGGATCCTGCACCAATTCGCGGATCGAGGATCTGCGCGCTGCGGCGGGAGTTGCGAAGGGCCGCCATGTGGCGGAAGGCGTGCGGGCCTTGGTGGTGCCGGGTTCGGGTCTGGTCAAGCGCCAGGCCGAAGATGAAGGGCTGGACCGGATTTTTCTGGATGCCGGGTTTGAGTGGCGGGAGGCCGGGTGTTCGATGTGTCTGGGCATGAATCCGGACAAGCTCACGCCGGGGCAGCGCTGCGCCAGTACCTCGAACCGTAATTTTGAAGGAAGGCAGGGTCCGGGCGGGCGCACGCATCTGCTCTCCCCCGCGATGGCGGCGGCCGCGGCCGTTACCGGCGCGCTGACCGATGTGCGGGAGTTGCTGTGATGCAGAAATTCGACACGCTGACCGGCGTTGCGGCGCCGTTGAATATGGAGAATGTCGATACCGACAAGATCATTCCGGCGCGGTTTTTGAAAACCATCAAGCGCACCGGGCTCGGTGTGAATTTATTCGCCAGCCTGCGCTATAACGAGGATGGCAGTGAAAAACCGGAATTTGTGTTGAACCAGCCGAAATACCGGCATGCGGAGATTCTGGTCGCGGGCGATAATTTCGGCTGCGGCTCCTCTCGCGAGCATGCGCCCTGGGCGTTGCTGGATTTTGGCATTCGTTGCGTGATCGCGCCCAGCTTCGCGGATATTTTTCACGGCAATTGCTTCAAGAACGGTATTTTGCCAATCGCCCTGCCGCAGAAGATTTGCGAGCAACTGATGGCGGATGCCGGCCTTGGAACCAATGCGCGGATTACCGTGGATTTGGCGCGCCAGGTGGTGATACGGCCGGACGGGCAGGAGATCGCCTTCGAGGTAGATGCGTTCCGCAAGCATTGCCTGCTGAATGGCCTGGATGATATCGGCCTGACGCTGGAACATGCGCCGGCGATTGATCATTATGAAGCCCGGCTCAAAGCGGAACAAAGCTGGCGGCCGGCAATTTCCGGAGTGTAAATTATGATTGCGAATAAGAAATTATTACTTCTGCCCGGCGACGGGATCGGCCCGGAAGTGATGGTGCAGGCCAAGCGCGTTCTGAATTGGCTGCAAAAGACCAACCGCGCCAGCTTCGAGATTTCCGAGGATCTGGTCGGCGGCGCCTCAATTGATGTCCATGGCGTGCCGGTAACGGAAGCAACCATGGTGCGCGCGCTGGAGGCGGATGCGATCCTGTTCGGCTCGGTCGGCGGACCGAAATGGGATAGCGTGCCGTTCGAGATTCGCCCGGAGGCGGCCTTGCTGCGGTTGCGCACGGCTTTGGGGGTTTTTGCGAATCTGCGCCCTGCCAAGGTGTTCGATGCGCTGGTGGATTCAAGCTCGCTGAAGCCTGAATTGGTGCGCGGGCTGGATATCATGATCGTGCGCGAATGTATTGGCGGGATTTATTTCGGCGAGCCGCGCGGAATTGAAACGCTGCCTGATGGGTCCAAGCGCGGCGTCAACACGGAGGTCTACACCACCGGCGAGATCGAGCGGGTGGGCCGCGTGGCGTTTGATCTGGCGCGCAAGCGGAGCAACAAAGTTTGCAGTGTCGAGAAAGCCAATGTGATGGAAAGCGGGCTGCTCTGGCGCCAGGTGATGACGGCATTGCGCGAGGCCGAATTTCCGGATGTGGCGCTAAGCCACATGTACGCCGATAACTGCGCCATGCAGCTCGCAAAAAACCCCAAGCAATTCGACGTGATCGTCACCGGCAATCTGTTCGGCGATATCCTCTCCGATCTCGCCGCGATGCTCACCGGCTCGCTAGGAATGCTCCCCTCCGCAACCCTTGGTGCGACGGATGCAAGCGGCCGGCGCCATGCGTTTTATGAGCCGATCCATGGCAGCGCTCCGGATATTGCAGGCAAGGGGCTCGCCAATCCGCTAGCGCAGATTTTAAGCCTGGCCTTGCTGCTGCGCTATTCCTTCGATCTGGAGGAAGATGCGGCGGCAATTGAGCAAGCGGTGGAACGCGTGCTTGCGACGGCCGGCCGTACCGCCGATATTGCGGCACCTGGCCGGGCGAAAATCAGCACCTCGGAAATGGGGGATGCGTTATTGGCGGAGCTGGAAAGGCTCTGAACTATTGCCGTTGCATGGCGCTTCGGCTACACCGCCGCAGGCCTTGCACCCGTAGCTCAATTGGATAGAGCACCAGACTACGAATCTGGGGGCTGGGAGTTCGAGTCTCTCCGGGTGCGCCATTTTACGTGCGGAACAATGCGTTAGCCGCCGCCGGGGAGAGGCGGCCATTCTACGCGGCCTCCGCCAGCGTAATCTCTACCTGCCCTTCCAGCGTAGCGCCGGGCAACAATACCTTCATGCCCCTATCACGTTCATCAGCCAGCTTGTTCAACGCGTCGGGCCGGTGGGAGACGGGCTCGAAGCCGAAGAAGTTTTTGCCCGCAGGCGTGAACAGGATCAGCTGGTTCAATTCGGCCGTCGCGCTGACGAGAATGCGAAGCCGGGATGGATGAAGAATCTCTGCGGTCCCGTTCCAGCCGCCATAAGCGTGGTTGATCGGCTCTGCTGCAAGTGCCCTTGCGGGTGCGAAACCAAATCTTCCAACCGGCGGCGCGCTGCGAACGGGGATGTCCAATTCATCCGTTTCCCAGACGCAATCGGCGGCAAAGCCCAGCACGGTATCCGGCAACCGGGTGAAATACGGATGAAAGCCAATGCCCGCCGGCGCAGGGGCAGGATGATCATTGCGTATCCGCACGCGCATTGTCAGCCGGCCGGGAGAAAGCTGAAAATTCTGCTCGGCGGTGAACGCAAACGGCCACGATAAACCGGGTTCAGGCTGGGTGAAGCGCAACGTCAAACCGCTATGGCTAAAGGCGATCACCTGCCAAGGCTGGTGACGGGTATGGCCGTGATTGGTGAATCGCGGGTCCCGCTTATCCAAGGGAAGCTGAACCTCGGCGCTGCCGAACGAGAATCGCCCGTCGCGGATGCGGTTGGAAAACGGGATCAGCGGGAAGGATGCGCAATCGCTCACGCTCACGGGCCTTGCCGGCGATTCACGAAAAACAGGAAACTCGCTTGAGGAGAAGCGTGTGACCGCCCCGCCCAGTGCAGGATCGACCTCGAGAACCAGGTTGCCGGCGCGTAAGGTTATTGGGTGCATGCACCCATCTTGCCAATTTGCGTCAACCGGGCAAGTCCGCCGGAACGGCCCCTCTAAAACACCGTGTCTAAAACACCGAGCGGAAAATCGCGAATAACGTCCCCGAAAGCAAAATCGAGGCCGGCAGCGTAAATACCCAGGCCGCGGCAAGGTTGCGGACGGTGCTCCATCGCAGGCCGGAGCCATTGGCCGCCATGGTTCCCGCAACGCCCGATGTCAGCACATGGGTCGTGCTTACCGGCAGGCTATAGGCCGTCGCCGCCTGGATCAGGCCCATCGCCACCAATTCGGCGGAAAGCCCTTGCGCATAGGTCAGATGCTCCTTGCCGATCTTCTCGCCCACCGTGCGGACGATCCGCTTCCAGCCGACCATCGTGCCCATGCCCAGCGCCAGCGCCACCGCGACTTTCACAAAAGGCGGAATGAATTGCGTGGCGTGCTGGCCGCCTGTCTTATAAGCGGTCAACGCTTTCTTCTGCGGCGTGGTGATGCCGGGCTGCTTGAGCACCGTGGTTAATGCGGTATCGACCAGGTAAAGCTGGTTGCGGACGTTCGTGACCTGGCCACTGGGAATGTCGCGCAGCGAGGCCCGGTTTGCGATCTGCTGGTCCACGACGCCAATCAGCCCGGCCAGCGCCGGCAGCGTATCCGGCTGTATCGCTTTCTTCTGCACGGTTTTGGTCAAAGCGGCGGCCGGATCACCGTTCAAGGCCGCTGAATGATCCATCCCGTCAAGTGTGGCAACCGCCGTCTGGCTTGCCGAATGGAAGGCGCTAAGGTCGCTGCTGCTGACGGCATAGTTCAAGGCGAAGGCGGTCGGCACCGTGCCGATCAGGATCAGCATGATCAGGCCCATGCCTTTTTGGCCGTCATTTGAGCCATGGCTGAAGGAGACGCCGGTGCAGGTAAAGATGAGCAGCGCGCGGATCAACAGCGGCGGCGGTTTGTTGCCCTCGGGCGCCTTGAACAAGGCTGGAAAGCCGGAAAGGACCAGTTTAAGAATGAACATCAGGGCGCCGGCGAGGATGAAGCCGGCCAGCGGCGAGAAAATCAGCGCCTGGAAAACCTTCCCAACTTGCGACCAATCCACCCCGCTGGTGCCCGAGCCGCCATTGAGCAGCTGATTGGCGAAGCCGACGCCGAGAATCGAGCCGACCAGCGTATGCGAGGAGGAATTCGGCAGGCCAAAAGACCAGGTGGCCAGATTCCAGATGATCGCCGCGATCAGTAGCGCGAACACCATCGCAAAGCCGGCGGCGCTGCCAACCTGGAGAATCAGCTCCACCGGCAGCAGCGAGACAATGGTGAAGGCCACCGCGCCGGATGAGGCGAGCACGCCCAGAAAATTGAACGTGCCGGACCAGATCACCGCCAGATTCGCCGGCATGGCGTTGGTGTAGATCACGGTCGCCACCGCATTGGCCGTGTCATGAAAGCCGTTGACGAATTCAAAGCCGAGCGCGATCAGCAAAGCGATGCCAAGCAGGATATAGGGCAAAGCCGAGCTCTCCTGGACACCCGCTAGCGCTTTACCAAGATTAACGCCCGCATAGATCAGGCCGATCAGCAGAATGATGCCGAAAATGGCCAGGAAGATTTTACCGCTGCCCGAATCGAGGTCCCGCGATGCAGGCGACTGAGCAGGCGGCACATGGATCGAATTCGCTGTGAACTCAGACATATATTCCCCTATCGTTGATTTTAAGCCGGTCTTTATGCCGAATTTAGCTCAGAACTTAATGACGGTTTAATGACTTGTGTTGGTTGAGCCCGGCGCGTCGGGTAGCGTGAGAGCCGCCGTATGATAATTGGGCGGATAGCGTCGCGGCCCCGGCAGCGGAAAAGCGGTATTCACATCAGGTTCGGCACACCTCGACGGTCTGAGCCAGATGCCACGGATATCGATGCCGATGCTGATGACCAGCACGGTCAAAGGAAGCACCGCGTTTAGCGCGAAGCCGCGCCGGAGCATGGCAGTCCTCCTTACGCAAAGAAGCCTGTTCTACTTTGCCTCGATGGAATCCACCATCGCCTGCGCCGCGATCAGGCGGTCGGAGGCGGTGATATAGGCGTCGTGATTGGCGAGATCGGTGGTAGCATAGGCGGCCTTGGCTTCTTCCAGCGCCGCCGCCGCCCGTTGCGGGTCAAGGTCGGATTTGCGGGTGATGTCGTCGGCCAGCACCGAGCAGCGTTCGCCGGTCACTTCGGCGAAGCCGCCTGTGACGAAGAACCGGTCGGTGATCTGGTTGTTCACATAGATATCCACCAGCCCGCCCCGAAGCCCGGTGATGAGCTTGGCATGGCCGGGCAGGATGCCAAGATCGCCTTCTGTGCCGGGAATCACCACCATATCCACCGGCCGGGACAAAAGCAGCTTTTCCGGGCTGATGATTTCCAGGGAAATCGGCATGGCGTCAGGCCGAGGCTGACATGGATTCGGCTTTTTTCACCGCATCCTCGATCGAGCCGACCATGTAGAAGGCAGCTTCCGGCAGATGGTCGTATTCGCCGGCTACAAGGCCCTTGAAGCTGCGGATGGTATCGGCAACCGGCACGAACACGCCCGGCGAGCCGGTGAACACCTCCGCCACATGGAAAGGCTGCGAGAGGAAGCGCTCGATCTTTCTGGCCCGAGCGACGATGAGCTTGTCGTCCTCGGAGAGCTCATCCATGCCGAGAATCGCGATGATGTCCTGCAAGGATTTATAGGTTTGCAGGATTTTCTGCACATCGCGGGCCACCTTGTAATGCTCCTCGCCGACGATCCGCGGATCGAGCGAGCGCGAGGTGGAGTCGAGCGGATCAACCGCCGGGTAAATGCCCTTCTCCGAAATCGCCCGGTTCAGCACGGTGGTGGCGTCCAGATGCGCGAAGGAGGCGGCGGGCGCCGGGTCGGTCAAATCGTCGGCCGGCACGTAGATCGCCTGCACCGAGGTGATGGAGCCCTTTTTGGTGGAGGTGATGCGCTCCTGCAGCGCGCCCATATCGGTGGCGAGCGTCGGCTGATAGCCCACGGCGGAAGGAATGCGCCCCAGCAAGGCGGACATTTCTGCTCCTGCCTGGGTGAAGCGGAAAATGTTGTCAACAAAAAACAATACGTCCTGGCCTTCCACGTCGCGGAAATACTCGGCCATGGTCACGCCGGACAAAGCGACCCGGGCGCGCGCACCCGGCGGCTCGTTCATCTGGCCATAGACCAAAGCCACCTTGGAGCCGTCGGTATTGCCATCGCCCAGCTTGATCACATTGGCGTCGATCATCTCATGGTAGAGATCGTTGCCCTCGCGCGTGCGCTCGCCGACGCCGGCGAACACCGACACGCCGCCATGCGCCTTGGCGATGTTGTTGATCAGTTCCTGAATGAGCACGGTCTTGCCCACGCCCGCGCCGCCGAACAGGCCGATCTTGCCGCCCTTGGTATAGGGGCAGAGCAGGTCGATCACCTTGATGCCGGTGACCAGCACTTCCGACGAGGTCGACTGCTCGGCGAAGGAGGGCGCCTCGCGGTGGATCGGGCTCATCAGCTCTTGCGAGATCGGACCGGCTTCGTCGATCGGCTCGCCGATGACGTTCATGATCCGG
>JAMFRY010000157.1 GCA_026225015.1 Alphaproteobacteria bacterium | reverse complement strand
TGATGTTGCCACCGGCCGCACGAGAGGCGATCGACCCCGACGGGGCGTTCGCCATGATCCGGACGCGGGTGCTGGCTTACGTGCAGGGTGAATTGATCGTGGCCGAGATGAACGTGTTCGACGCGGCGCTCGCCCTGATCGCGCTCGGCCATCTCGGCGCCGCGCCCGCGAGCTTTGCGCCAGCGCTCCATTGCATCATCGTTTCTCTCGGCGAGGGCGGCCGCCATGGCCCGTTCAGGGCCTATGAATGGAACAAGATGAAGACCCCGACCCGGATCCTGGTCGGCGGCCCCGAGGTAACCTCGGCCTTCGTGCTGATGGGCCTGGCGCTGGCGCGGCGGGCGATGATGCGGGGCTGACGATCCAGGTACGTGTCCCGGGCGCGGTGCAGCGTCGCTTGACGCTGCTCCGCAGAACCGGGACCCAGCATCCGGGTGTGGGCCCCGGATCAGCGGCGCACCACGCCGCAAGTGCGGCCTGCTGCGCCGCATCCGGGGAACGCTTCCAACCCGAGACGCGCCTGAAGCTATTCTCTCGTTAAATTGACAGCCGGCCGCTGGCGCGCTGACCCAATCCGCACCACAATTCCGGCCGCGTGATATGCTTGCAATATATTGATGATTCCCTTTGCGGACGGCCTTTTTGCATGCTGACAAAATTCCTGCTGGCGATCCCGCTTCTGCTGCTGCCGGCGATGGCGGAAGCCGCCGATATCACCGGCGTGCCAAAAATCCGCGAGGGCGACCAGATCACGATCGGCAGTTCCCGGATCCGGCTCAGCGGCATCGATGCGCCGTCGGTCGATCAATTGTGCCTCAACAACACGGGCGAGCGCTGGACCTGCGGCGTCGCCGCGCGCGACGAGTTGATCAAATACGCCGACAAGAAGGCCTGGACCTGCCATGTCGAGCGCGTCGATCGCCGCGGCCGCAATGTCGGGCGCTGCACCGTCGATGGCGAGGACATCCAGAAATGGCTGGTGAAGAGCGGCTGGGCTTTGTCCTACGTCAGGCAGTCGCATGACTACGATGCCGACGAAAAGGCCGCGCGCGAAGCCAAGGCCGGGATGTGGCAGGGCGCCTTCATCGCGCCGTGGGACTGGCGGGTGCGCAACAAGAAGACGGCGATCCTGGGCGCGGCAAAACCGCCGCCGAATGCCCATGCGATCCTGCTGGCCTCGGCCTCGGGCCAGGTTGCACCCTCGCCCGATTGCACCATCAAAGGCAATGTCAACGGCGCCGGCGAATGCATCTATCACACGCCGAAAAGCCGCTGGTATGCCCAGATCAAGATGGACATCGCCAAGGGCACCCGCTGGTTCTGCTCCACCGACGACGCCGAACGCGCCGGTTGCCGGGAAACCAAACGATAGCAGGCCTGTTCAAGGGCTTTTCTTGAAGCTCCGGCCCGCGTAAAACCCTCTGGAATAGCCCCCTCACCCGCCCCCAAACCGCTTTGGGCCAGCACCGCCCGGCCCGCCGGAATCACGCAAGGAAAAGCAATAATGACGGTTGCCGCCGGCCGGGAATTCCTGGCGATTCCCGGGCCCACCAACATGCCCGACGAGGTGCTGCGGGCGATGCATCGCCCGGCGCTCGATATCTATTCAAGGGAGATGGTGCAACTGACCGATGGCCTGCTCGGCGACCTCTCGACATTATTCGCCACCAAGGGCCACTCCTACATCTACATCGCCAACGGCCATGGCGCCTGG
>JAMFRY010000156.1 GCA_026225015.1 Alphaproteobacteria bacterium | reverse complement strand
TTCGCGGAAACCTGGGGCGAATTCATGCGCCAGTACCAGTATCTGCCGGATTGGTCGGAGCGGCCGTTCAACCGGCTGGAGCGAAGCTGGGTGTATCGCTCGGCGAAAGGGGTATCCAACCTGATCAGCTTCGGCAGCGAGAACAACCCGAATTTCGTGTTCCGCAACGCGGCTTTTCCGGTATTGGAGGAGGAGAAACGCGCCTGGCCCGGCAAGCTGATCGGGATTGCCGCCGGGCCAGGTTCCTGCGCGGCGCCGTTCGTCGCGAAGAATTTCTTCAATATCAGCGGCATGAGCTACGGGGCGCTGAGCCACGCGGCGGTGACCGCGCTCTCCCGCGGCGCCAAGCTCTCCGGCGTATGGATGAGCACCGGGGAGGGCGGGCTTTCAAAATATCATCTGGATGGTGGCGGCGATATCGTCATGCAGATCGGCACCGCCAAATACGGGGTGCGGGAATTGGACGGCAGCCTTTCGGAATCCCGGGTGAGGGAAATCGCCGCCTACCCACAGATCAAAATGTTCGAGGTCAAGCTCGCCCAGGGCGCCAAGCCGGGCAAAGGCGGGATTTTGCCGGCCGGCAAGGTGACGGAGGAAATCGCGGCGATTCGCGGCATCCCGGCGGGCCAGGACAGCATCAGCCCGAACCGGCACCGCGATATCGGCAATGTGCCGGAGCTTGGCGCATTCATTCACCGCGTCCGCACCCTGTCGGGCAAGCCGGTGGGGGTAAAATTCGTCGTCGGCGGCGCCGAGTTCGTCAATGAATGGTTTGCCTATTGCAAAGACCATCCCGAACACTGCCCGGATTACGTGCATGTGGATGGCGGCGAAGGCGGCACCGGCGCGGCGCCGGCCTCGCTGGCCGATTATGTCGGCCTGCCGATCACCCAGGCTTTGCCGATCGTGGCGGCGGCAAGGGAGCGGCATGGCTTGCGGGAGCGCATCCGCATCGTCGCGGCGGGCAAGTTGGTCACGCCCGACAAGGTGGCCTGGGCGTTATGCATGGGGGCGGATTTCGTCAGCTCGGCGCGCGGCTTCATGTTCAGCCTGGGCTGCATCCAGGCGATGAAATGCGGCTCCGGCAAGTGCCCCACCGGGGTTACCGCGGTGGAGCCAAGTTTGATCAAGGGCCTCGATCCGGCGGATAAGGCCGTGCGGGTAGGCCGGTATGCCAAGCGGATGCAGGATGAGGTGGAAATCATTGCCCATTCCTGCGGCCTGGAAAATGCCAGCCAGTTTCGCCCGGAGCATGTGACGGAGATCGAGCAGGGGGTAGGGGGATTCCGGGCGCATGGGTCGTAGGGCGCCGGGGGGTACAGCTCGCCGCTCCATGGCTTGCTCTCCCGAACTTGGTTTCAAAAAAAGATGGTAACCGGCGCGGCGAGACGCTACATTTTGGGCATGGTTCAAACCACCAACCTCGGCTCCCGGCCAGTGCCCGCGTCTCCCGTTGGGGATGATCTTGGCCTGACGCCCGAGCAAAAGGCCGCTTTGTTGCAATCAATTGCGCAGGGCGAGGCGCAATATCAGGCGGGCGAGGCCATCCCCGGCGCGGAAGTGCTGGCATGGATTCGCTCCTGGGGAACGGAAAACCCGCTGCCGACACCCACGCGGAAAACGCGGCGGCCCTAAATCAGGCCAGAAGCTGCCATGCGGTGCGCGATAGTATAGGCCACTCGGTGCATCATCGAGGGTCGCCCTGTGGTTGAGTTTTCAGAAAAAGCGATTGCAGATTTAGCGGAAATTAGCGGCTGGATCGCGTTGGATAATCCGCGCGTTGCGGCCGAAAAATCTGCGATGCTCGCCGCTACTTGCTTGCTAAATACAATAAATTTAACAATATGTTTTCTAACATAGAGATAGCGACCGAGACATGCATACTGTTAACTTCAACTTAGCGATATGCATTTATGTTGTTCAGAAGCGGAAAATCCGTTCACACGCATCCGGAAATGAAGGATCGGCCCAGTGTATCTATCGCCCGCTTCCCTATCCTATGCGAAAATCGCGCAACAGCTTCTGAATGACGCTGTTCTGAGAAACCAACAGCCCTCAGTCAAGCAGACCTCCAACGCGCAATCCTCGGCCGGCAGCGCGTCAACGTCTTCGAACGCGGCTTCGATTGTGCTATCCTCTGCCGCAACGGCGATTCTCAATGGCGAGAGCGCGGCTTCTTCCTCAGCTGGCACCGTGTCTGCAGCTTCCGGTTCCGCTACCGCCACCGCCACCGCCACGGCGGCCAGCAATAGCGCGCAGCAACAGCCGGCGGCCGCGCAGGCAGTCGTGGAACAGGACCCCGCGACATTTGCAGCGGAAATCGCTGGTATCGTCAGTTGTACCATTGTGCAAATCGATACTGAGGTTCAGTACGCTGCGGGCAGGAGTGGCGCGGCAACCGCAACCGCAAGTGGCACCAGCGCCGCCCCGGTTAGCATCGGCTCGGCTAATCCCAATGCGGTCGAAGCGGCAATCACCGATCTCGGCGGCGGAGATGGCTTCACGTATATGTTCGCAAACAGCGATTGGGCAGGTATGGGCCAGCAATTCAGTCAAGCGACCGCGGCGAGGAATGTAGAGGATTCCGCACGTGTGTCCTTACAAATGTTGGGCATTGGCTTAGGCGAAGCCTCGAAATTGGGTATCCCCCTCACCTCCACGTCGTACGCTGCCGCACTTATTGATCCCAGCAAGCTGGACAGCATCGGCATCAAGGATTTCAGTTTCACTAGTGGTGGCTCAACCTATACCGTCGCCAACACGGCCAACGGCATGGTGTCAGGAACAAAGAATGGCCAGTTCTGGTTTGGGGACGAACTCCAACCGGGGGTTGGCGTGCAATACGGAAATACCGCTACCGGGGTCATTCGCATAGACTACACCACCGGACAGATTACCCCGGCTAACTTCCCTGCACAGGGGAAAACCGCCGGCTAGCCAGAGAGCAAGCCTCACGGCGCGCAGCTTTCCCGCCCGCCATAACCCGTGCCGGAAGCGTTTCAGCTTTGTTGCGGTTTCACATCCAGGAATCGTGCAAGCAGGCTCTCGCCATCGATTTTTTCCTCCGTCAGCGCCATCGCCAATACCTCGCCGCCGAACACATTCGGGGCCAGGATCATGTCCGGCTGAACGCGGCGCACCCGCTCCAGATTCTTGCGCCGGCTGACAGCGGCGATCTTTTTTGCGTCGGTGCGCAATTCGCGCAAAGCCAGAATGACAAAGGCGTTTTCCGCATCGTCATCGGATAAAGCCAGCACGGAATCCGCGGTCTCGGCGCCTGCCTTGCGCAGCACGTCCAGATCGGTGGCATCGCCCACCAGCATTTCCGCCTCGCCGAACAGCGTATTCTCATCATCCACGATCACCACCACCGAGCGGTCACGATTCAATAATTCCCGTGCGGTATTCTGCGCCAGCGCGCCCTGGCCGGTGATGATAAAATGATTGACCCGTTTCATCCTTTTCCTCCGCGGCTCGATAATCCGGCTCAACCGGCTCTGCACCAACGGCCCCACAACTGCCGTGAGCGAGGTTAAAAATACGCTGAGCCCCAATACGATCAGCGAAATCACAAACAGCCTGGCATTGTCGCTCTTCGGCAGGATGTCCCCGTAGCCGACCGTCGACATGGTAACCACGGTAAAATACAGTGCCTCCTGCAGCGAAACGATCGGCGGCGAAAAGCCCTGGCCCAGGATCAGCGCCCCCAGCAGCCCGTAAACCAGCACCAGCAGCAAAGCCGCCACCGCGAACAGCGTGCCCGCCGCCAGGGAGGATTGCCGGAATACATGCCGGTACAGCGCCAACGCCGCCAACAAGGCGACCAGGTACAGCACACTGGTCGAGTGCCAGGGCTGATGGTCGTAGCCCAGCGCCAAGGCCAGCTGGGCGAAGGTGATCAGCAGGGCCGAAATCCAGGCCAGGCGGGAGCGCGCCAGCAGCCCGGCCGCGATGAATACCTGCAGCGAGCCGACAATCGCCGTCGGCACGCCGCGCAAAATCAGCGCCGGCACCTGTGCCGAGAGCGGGTGCAGGGCGTCGAACAGCCCGGCAAGTTGCAGATGCAGATATTCCTGCAAATATTTGCGAATCACCGGCAACAAGGCCAGAGCGCCGGCGCCGCCCACGGCGATCGCCAAAGGAATATGCGGATACCACAGATCGAGCCGGGCCCGCCGGTAAACCCTCAGCCAGACCGGTTTGAAAAAATCAGCGATTGCCAGCAGGTGCCAGCGCCTCAACCGGCGATCTCGACCTTGAAACTCTCAATCACGCTATTGGCCAGCAGTTTGCGCGCCATATCCTCCGCGGCAGCCTTCGCGGCGCCGGGATCGGTTTCTTTCAACTCAAGCTCGATCACCTTGCCGGCCCGAACTTCGCCCACTTGGGCGAAACCAAGATTGTTCAGCGCATGCCCGATGGCTTTGCCCTGCGGGTCCAGCACGCCGTCTTTCAGCATCACGGTGACAAAGGCTTTCATCGTCAAATCCCACGGCTCACTGCATCATCTCCGGGCCCTTCATATCCCGCAACCCGGCTTCGGGCAGAATGCCCAAGCGCCGCGCCACTTCCTGATAGGCTTCCTCGATCTTGCCCAGATCGCGGCGGAAGCGGTCCTTGTCCATCTTCTCGTTGGTCTTGCTGTCCCAGAGCCGGCAATTATCCGGGCTGATCTCGTCGGCCAGCACGATCCGCATATCCTCGTTCTCGAACAGCCGGCCGAATTCCAGCTTGAAATCGACCAGCGTAATCCCGACCCCTAAAAACAGGCCGGTCATGAAGTCGTTGATCCGCAACGTCAGATGCACGATATCGTCCATATCCGGCGGGGTGGCCCAGCCAAAGGCGGTGATATGCTCTTCCGAGACCATCGGATCGCCGAGCGCATCGTTCTTATAATAATATTCCACAATCGAGCGGGGCAGGCGGGTGCCCTCGGCGATGCCCAGCCGGGATGACAGACTGCCCGCGGCGATGTTGCGCACCACCACCTCAATGGGAATGATCTCGACTTCTTTAATCAGCTGCTCGCGCATATTCAGGCGGCGGATGAAATGGGTGGGTACGTTGATCTCCGCCAGCCGCATCATCAGAAATTCGCTGATCCGGTTGTTCAGCACGCCTTTGCCGGTGATGGTGCCTTTTTTCTGGGCGTTGAAGGCGGTGGCGTCGTCTTTGAAATATTGCACCAGGGTCCCGGGTTCCGGCCCCTCGAACAGAATTTTTGCTTTGCCTTCGTAAAGCTGGCGGCGCCGGGCCATGATGTTCCTCTGGGAGTTCAGTTAAGGGGGGTCTATACCAATCAACCCGTCCTGGCGCCATGGCTGGGCTGCTTTGCTGCTATTCCCGGTGGTATCGCGCTGCCTTAACCCAGTCCGCCATGGGCGAGTTTTCTCTGTATCGGGCAGCCTTTTCCGGCATGTTGGCCATGCTGGTCGGTATCGGAATCGCCCGTTTCGGCTATGCGCCGCTCATTCCCGCGCTGATCGCCGCGCATTGGTTCAACGCCAGCGCCGCATTCTGGCTGGGTGCGATGAATTTTCTCGGCTATCTGCTCGGCGCTTTGGGCATGCGCTCCTGGCGCCGCCCGATCCATACGCGCTTTGCCGTGCTCGCGCTGATGGCCGTGACGGCTTTTTGCCTGCTGGCTTCCGCCTGGAATCTTGGCGTGGTTTACGCCGCCACCTGGCGGTTGCTCTCCGGCATCACCGGCGGCGCCTTGATGGTGCTGATGGGCGCCGCGGTGGTTGGCCGCGCACCGCCGGATAAACGCGGCCGGGTCGGCGGCATCACCTTCGCCGGCATGGGTGTCGGCATCACCGCGGCCGGCCTGTTGATCCCGCGTTTGCTGCATTTCGGCCTGAGCGCAACCTGGATCATCCTGGGATTGCTCAGCCTGTTGCTGACCTGCATTGTCGCTTGGCTGATGCCGCCGGCGACCATCACGCCACAGGTTGCATTGCCCGGCACCCGCACCCTCACCAAGCCGATTGTTTTTCTGTTCGCAGGCTATTCTTTATGCGCCATTGGCTTCGTGCCGCATGTGTTGTTCCTGTCGAGCTTTGTCGCCATTGCGCTCGGCAGGGGGGTGGCCGCCGGGGCAGGGGTCTCCGCGGTGCTCGGGCTTGCCGCTGCCTTCGGTCCGCCAATCCTGGGCCGTGTGGCCGATCGGTTCGGCTTCCTCACGACGCTGGCTGCGAGCTATTTCGTCATGGCGATTGCCGTCGCCTTGCCGGTGTTTTCGGGCAATGGCTTCATCCTGGCGCTTTCCGCCGCCGGCGTCGGCGCCGTCGCGCTGGCCGCGGTGGTACTTACCTCCGGCGCGTTGGCGATGATGGTCCCGCCCAGCCGTCTTGCCGCCACTTGGGGTCTGGCGACCATGGCCTATGCCGTAATGCAGGCCGCCAGCGCCGCCGGATTTTCCTACCTGTTCCACATCTCCGCAAGCTACCGCCTGCTTTTTGCCATCGGCGCCATGGCCACTTTTATCACGGCGATCTGCATCTTGGTGTCTCGAAGCCTTGCGGTGGATCAAAGCGGGTAGCAATTACCCCGCTTAGTGTCTAACCTGTCATCTTACTTTTAGAAACGGGTTCTCATTGTGCGTCAGGATTTGCAGATAGCGCCTGGGTTCAAGCCGGACAGCCACGAGATCGAGCTGAAATTCCTCACCACCGAAAGCGGTTTCAAATCCAGCCAGCAATGGCCGCTGCTGGCTGCAGCGAGCCCGCGCCGCAACGCGCAACGTCTCGTCACCCGCTATTTCGACACTGAAAATGCCGATCTCGAACGCCACAAAATGGTGCTTCGCATGCGCAAGCAGGGCCGCCGGCACATCATGACCCTGAAATGGAATGGCGATTTTACGGGTGGAATGTTTGAGCGTGGCGAGGTTGAGGTTGCATCGCCTGGGGCGGACCCCGATCCCGCTCTGCT
>JAMFRY010000155.1 GCA_026225015.1 Alphaproteobacteria bacterium | reverse complement strand
TTGGTGCCAGGAAGAGCCGGAAAATAACGGTAGCTGGACCTTCGTTGACCGGCGGATCGAGGCCGTGTTGACCTGCCTGAATGGCGCTGCCAAACGGCCGCGTTATGTCGGGCGTGCGGCGGCCGCGAGTCCTGCAACGGGCCTTGCGAAGACCCATATTGCCGAACAGGCCGCGTTGGTGAATGAAGCGCTGAGCGTTTAACGGGAGAGTTAGCCAATGTCCGCCGATATCAAGGTACCGACGCTGGGCGAAAGCGTCACAACCGCAACGGTTGCGCGCTGGATCAAGAAGGCCGGCGATACCGTTGCTGCCGACGAGCCAGTGGTAGAGTTGGAAACCGATAAGGTCACCGTTGAGGTGAACGCGCCGGAAGCCGGCACGATCGGCGAGATCATTGCCGATGAAGGCGCTGAAGTGGAAGTGGGCGCGCTGCTGGGCCGCATCGGCGCCGCCAACGGCGCCACGGCCAAGCCAGTTGTTAAAAAGAGTGAAGCGCCGCCAGTTGCCGCGCCTCAACCGACCGCCGCTTCAGGCACCGCGGTACGCGCCCCGCTACCTGCGGCGGCGAAACTCCTGGAGGAGAAGAATCTCTCCGCGCAGGATATTGGCGCCGGCACGGCCAAGGATGGCCGCATCTCCAAGGGCGATGTGCTGGCCTTCGTGAACCGCCCGCCGGTTGCTCTGGCTCCGTCCGCGCCGAAGCCGGCCCGTACTGCCGATGCGCGCGAGGAACGCGTGAAGATGACGCGGCTGCGCAAAACCATCGCGTCGCGCCTGAAGGAGGCACAAAATACCGCGGCGATGCTCACCACCTTCAACGAGGTGGATATGAGCGCGATCATGGCGCTGCGCGCGCAATACAAGGATGCCTTCGAGAAAAAGCACAAGGGCGTGCGGCTCGGCTTCAACGGCTTCTTTGTCAAGGCGGTGGTCGCCGCTCTGGCTGAATTCCCGGCGGTGAATGCCGAGATCGATGGCGATGAGATCGTGTACAAGCACTTCGTCCACATGGGCATCGCGGTCGGCGGCGCGAACGGGCTAGTGGTGCCGGTGATTCGCGATGCCGACACCAAGAGCATTTCCGAGATCGAAGCCGCGATCAGCGATTTCGGCAAGCGGGCAAAAGACGGCACGCTGAAGCTGGAAGAACTCTCCGGCGGCACCTTCTCGATTACCAATGGCGGGGTTTACGGCTCGCTGATGAGCACGCCCATCCTCAACCCGCCGCAATCGGCGATTCTAGGCATGCATAAAATCGAGGAACGCGCGGTAGTGATTGCCGGCAAGATCGAAATCCGGCCGATGATGTATCTGGCGGTTTCCTACGACCATCGGATCATTGATGGCAGGGAGGCAGTATCGTTTCTGGTACGGGTAAAGGAGAGTTTGGAAGATCCGCGCAGGCTGTTGCTGGAAATTTAGCGCAGAAATTTTCGACAAGGCCGGTCCTGGCGTCTGAATCACGCCGGCCGGTTCTTTTGTTTGCACTGCGTTCAACTTCTCACCCAGACAATTTTAAGTTGAATTGGTCTGGCAAATTGCCCGGACCCGCGTTAAGCTGGCTGAAACGGGGTTTAATTTTCAGCGCGTAAAGCAGGGTGGATGACAAAGAACTGGATTTTGGCGCCTGCCTCCGTCCGCGAACGCTGGCTGCTTTTTCTGTTTTTCCTGATCGCCACGGTCGCACGGATGCCGCGCGTGGTTTTTCAGGGCCGGCTATGGGCGGAGGAAGGGCAAGTCTTTTATTTGCACGCCGCCACAACCAGCGGACTGGGCGCGATCTTCTGGTCTTTTGCGGGCTATCTCAGTCTTGGCGGCGGCCTGGCCGCCTTCACCGCGCGGCACCTGGTAGCTTTGGATTACGCGCCGCGGGTGATGTTTTTCTACGCCGCGCTGGCGCAGATTTGTCCGGCGGTGCTGCTAGTTACCAGCCGAGCGGAATGGCTGCGCGAGCGCGTCGTGCTGGCGGCAGCGCTGCTGCTGCTGGTGGCGGCGCCCTCGGCGGAAGAAATCTGGCTGAATACAGTGACCAGCCAATTTTTCATGGCGCTCAGCACGGCGCTAATTCTGGTTCTGGAGACGGGGTCTATCCGGATGGAGTGGTTCCGCCGCATCGTGCTGTTTCTGGCGCCGCTCTACGGACTGCTGGCGATTACGCTGCTGCCGTTATTTGTCCTGCGCGCGGTGCTGGAGCGCTCCAGTCCCCGCGGAAAACAGAGCGTTGCGCTGGCCATTGGCTCAGCGATCCAACTGGCGCTGTTCTACCATCTGATACCGGGGCGGCAGGTGCATGATTTCCGGCTGATATTAGGTGCGATTTTCGAGAAAAACCTGCTCTTGCCGTTCCTGGGTTTTCACGGTGAATCGCAGCCGGCCTTGTGGCTTTTTCATTGGCTCAGCCACGATATTCTGCCAACGCGCGTAATTTTGGCATTGCTGGCGGCGTTGGTCGGCATGGTGGCGCTCATCATCCGCGGTCCGAAGGAGGCCTGGTGGCTGTTCCTGGCCTTTGGCATCACCAATCTGGCATCCTGGTACGGCGCCTTGCTGCCGCAGGCGGCGAACGTGCTGCCGCATATTGCGGGGCGCTACGGATTTGCGCCGCAGGTGCTGATGGCCTTCACGATATTGGCAGTCGCGGCGCGGGGCAAAGGTGGCAGGCGGGTGATCGCGGCCGGACTGACGCTTTGGTTATGCAGCGTTAGCTGTCTGGCCTATCTGCAAACCTCCGACACCTTCAAGAATGGACCGGATTGGCGCCAGGAAATGCTGAAATGGCACCAGAACCCGAATTACATCCCAAAAGAGTGGCCGGGCGGCTGGGTCGTGCTCACGAAACTGCCGGCCTCCTGAACCGTGCTGCTCGACAAACAAGCTGCCGCGAAAACTCGCATTGCAGAACATATCGAGGTAGCCTGGCCCGATTGCCGGTCTGCCCCCGCGCGCTGCCCGAATTGCGGCCAGACGGCAACAGCGCCGATTCTCCTGGAAATCGATTATCGGCCGCCGCCCAAACATTATGCATTCAGCCTCCATGTTTGTCCGGAATGCAGCGCACGGTTTTTCGACAACACCCATAGCATGGATTACGCGACGCAAGAGCTCGTCGAAATCGGCTGGCATGTCTATCAGATCCAGGTCGGAGCCGGGCTTTGGCCGATTGTCGAGCCATTGACACGGATCGACAAGCCAAGGGGCGCCCGCATCCTGGAAATCGGCGGTGCTTACGGCTTCGGGTTGGACTTCGCGCAGCTTGAGTGCGGCTGGACGGGCCAAGGCTATGACCCCTCGCCGCTTGCCGCGTTCGGCGCGAGCGAGCTTGGTTTGAATCTGAAACAGGATTATTTCGAAGAGAAAGACTTAAAAACCGGCCCTTACGACGTCGTGCTCGCAACCGAGGTCATCGAACATCTACCTGATCCGCCCGCGTTTCTGCGATTGATGGCCCGCGCCTTGGCGGCGGGCGGCATCTTGTTGCTCACTACACCGGATGGCGCGAAAATCACGCCGGATTTGCAGGCGGCCGCATTGTTGCCGATGCTCTCTCCCGGCGCGCATCTGGTCTTGCAAACAGAATCGAGCCTCCGTTATGCTTTGCAGCTTGCCGGATTGCCGAATGTCGAGATCCGCCATAGCGGCCATTCCCTCATCGCTTATGCCTCGGCGCGCCCGTTTGGGCTTCGTGATGATTGGGGCAGGAGCCGGAAGATGTATCGTCATTATCTGGCCGGCCATCGTCACGTCGCGCTGAACAGCGATCTTTGCCTTGCTTTCGCTGGGCGTGCCCTGTTTGAAGCGGTGAACGACGCGGATTTCGGCGCGGCGGCGGCTGCCTGGGAAATCCTTCTGCCTGCGGCCCGCGCGCGCTTCGGCATCGACCTTGACGGCATGCCCCAATTGCCGGCCGGCGCCGCGAGCGCCAACCTTGCGGCGCTTGCCGAAACCATGCCGCTTGGCCTCGGCATGATGCTGTACAGCCGGGCGATTTGGCGCTTGTTTGAGGGTGCCGGGCGCATGACGCTTCTTGCTAGCTTCCGGCTTTCTTTGGCGGCCCTGAACGCGTTACAGGACGCGCTGGCGAAACGCTCGTTGACGGATGGGCTGGCGGCGGACTTGCGGCAGGCGGTTGGCGCGGAGATCGCGCTTTGCCTGGCCGAGACCGGCGACGCCGAATGCGTGCCCGCGGTGCTACAATTGCGCGGCGGCGACGCACAACACTATGCATCCACATCTTGGGGGGCGTTTATACGGCTGGTGAACCAGGCGAACTTCAGCGCGGCGCGTACCCTGCAAGAAGCCGCCCAGCTATTTGCGCCGCAGGACGGCCTCGATGAAAAGCTTCGTCTGGACGCGCTTTTTTCCACCGGCGTGCTGGCGCTACAGAATGCGGAGGAATGGGATCGCGCCCACAAGATTTTCGCGCAGGTTCGGGAATTGCTGCTGCAAGCAATGCTGCCGGACGCTGAGCCGAGTCACCTTTTCTGGCCCGCTTTGCGTGGCGAGGTGATTGCACTGAGCCAGGCCGGACGGGCCGAGGCGGCGACGGCGCTGCTGCAAAAATTTGTCCCGGCCTATCCCGGCGCTCCCGATGATTTGCGCATGCAATTGCCGGAGACTAATTCAGCGTTAGATCGGTTTTGAAAACAGCGTAGCTTTGGCCATTCTCGTCCTGCTCGCGCAGGATCATATCCGGCCGATGATGAATGCCGGAATAATGTGTGATCAGCGATTTGCGGGGAAATTTCGGATGAACGCCACTGGCTTCGTCGGTTATCCAGCCTTCCTGCCGTTTGCCGCCGCGATGCATCAGCCGCGAATGCCAGATCAGGATATCGCCTTTCTCCGCGAGGAACGGAGTGACAGGCAAGCCGCTCGACGCAATCTTCGCCTCAATGGCCGGGGTGACGAAGCGTTCCGAATATTTCGGCCATTCATTGCGTCCGCTTGCTTCCTCCACGCGTTGCAGTTCTTCCTCAGTAAGGAAGCCGCGGACCTTTTCGCCGCGCAGCAAGGGCCAGCGATGCGAGCCCGGAACATATTCAAACGGTCCAGCCTCCGAGGTCACCGTGTCGAGCGCGATCCAGACCGCAGCGTACCAGGTATTGATCAACGGCGGGTTCAGATAATCGTCCTGATGCCATTCGCGCTCCGTGCTAATCCAGTCGGTCAAGGCGAGATGAAAGAGCATGGGCTCGCCAATCAGGCTTTCCAGCAAATGCATCAGCGGCGGGTAAAGGGCAACGTTCCGCAACTCGGAAATACCCTCAAAGCAGTGCCCGTGCGGCCAGCCTGTCGCATTCCAGGTTGTTCCCGGC
>JAMFRY010000154.1 GCA_026225015.1 Alphaproteobacteria bacterium | reverse complement strand
GCTCGCGCTCAATGCCGGCATCGAGGCGGCGCGCGCCGGCGATGCCGGCCGGGGCTTTGCCGTAGTAGCCACCGAAGTTCGCGCCTTGGCGCAGCGTTCGGCCGATGCCGCCAAGGAAATCAAGGGAATCATTTCGAGCTCGGGACAGCAGGTCGGCAAAGGCGTGAAGATGGTAAATGAAACCGGCCAGGTCCTGCTGAGCATTACCGGCCAGATCAACGAGCTGAGCAATCTGGTGGGGGACATCGCCAGTTCCGCCCAGCAGCAGGCCGCGGCTTTGGTCCAGGTCAACGCCACCATCAGCCAGATGGATCACGTTACCCACCAAAATCTCGGCATCGTGGAACAGGCCGCGAGCGCCAGCGCCAGCCTCAACAGCGAGGCCTCCGCGCTGAGCGGTTTGGTCAACGAGTTCAAAATGTCCGCAATTTCCGAAACGGCCGAAACCTCAACCCAGCCCAACACGCGCCCAGCGGCGCCCGCCAAGGCAAGACGGGCCGGGGCCGCTTTCCTCTCAGCTTGAATGGTGAATCCGCAAATGAGCATGCTCGCCCAACCCGCCACAGCAGCGCGAGGGATCGCAGTCCTGCTTGGCGTGGCAATTCTCGCTATCGTGCAGGTCCAACCTTGTCGCGCCGACCCATCCGCTGCCTTTGACCCGGCATCGCTGCAGCAGAGCGCGGCCTCCGGCGACGTTATGGCGCAATTTCAGCTTGGCACTCTCGATTATGTCGGAATCGGAGTGGTGCAGGATTATATCGGCGCCGCTGATCTGCTGAAACAAGCCGCTACGGCCGGCAATGCGGAAGCGGCTTGCGAACTCGGCTTCCTCTATCAAACCGGCAGCTTCGCCAAAGGGCCGCCCCCGCCGGACCCCAAGGACGCGCTTGTCTGGTACCAGAAATCCGCCGCCGAGGGCGACGCCTATGGCGAATTCGCGCTCGGGGAAATGTACTTGACTGGCCAGGGCGCCGCCCGGGACCCGGTCAAGGCCGCCGCTTTGCTTGCCCAGGCCGCGGTTCAGGGAGTAAAGCCCGACGCTGGGAGTTTTCCGCTACAGCAACTTCAGGAGCATTTTTACGGCGTTGCCTATCAGGTGACTGGGCAGACCCATTGGGTTGACCAGGTTTCCATCGCTTCCGGTGGCGGCCAGTAGACCCAATCTAACGCATTTCGGCCATCGCGTGCTTTAGCCGCCGCACCGCTTCGGCCAGTTCCGCCTCGTTCAGGCTCCCGAAGCCCATCCGTACGCCCTGAATTTTATCGCCGTTCGAGGCAAAAGCCCGGCCCGGAGTGAGGCCAACCCCATGCCGCAACCCGGTCTTTGCCAGCGCCGCCAAATTTACCTCCGGGGCGAAATTCACCCATAGCGCCAGTCCACCTTGGGGCAGCATGAACGCGACGTTCTCCCCGAGCTCGCGTTGCAGCGCCGCCGCCAAACATTCCCGCCGTTCCGCGTAGATACGCAGCACCTTCCGGGCATGGCTCTTCAGCACGCCGCTGGTCATGATATAAGCGGCCGCCGCTTCCGTTACCGGATCGCCCTGCCGGTCGATGATCATGATTTCCGCCGCCGCCCGCGCGATTACCGATTCCGCGGCCACCAGATAGCCAATTCGCAGCGATGGGGATAATAGTTTTGAAAGCGAGCCGATATAGATCAGCTTGCCCCAGCCATGGGCGCTCGCCAAAGGCAGCATGGGCCGGTGCGAGAAATGGAATTCGTGATCGTAGTCATCCTCCACGATCACGAATCCGAATTGTTCGGCCAAAGCGAGCAGGCGGATTCTGCGCTCCGGCGGTAATACGGCGGTGGTTGGAAAGTGATGATGCGGCGTTACATAAACCGCCCTAATTTCCTCCTCCTGGCACAAGGCTTCCAGTCGGTCCACCTGCATCCCCTGGTCATCGATGTCGATGGACAGGATCCTGGCGCCCGCCGCCCGGAAGGCCTCGCGTGCCGGCGGGTAGCTCAAACGCTCAATGGCGACGCGATCGCCGGTTTGCGCCAGCAGCCTTGCCGAGAGAAAAATCCCCATCTGGCTGCCGCGGGTGATGCAGATATTGTCCGGCGTACAATCCAGCCCGCGATCCGCCTTTAGCATTTCCGCCACGGCCTCGCGAAGGAGCAAACTGCCGCGCGGGTCGCCATAGCCTAGCCGGTTATGCCGCGCGCCCTGCAACAAGGCCCGCCGATATGCCCGCGCCACCAGTTCCGCCGGCATCAGCCGTGTATCCGGCGCCCCATCGTCGAAAACCAGCGTCCCCGCCGGCGGCAGCAACACGGGCAAATCCGGCGCTGCCCGCCTCAACGTATACGCCGCCACTCGGCCGCCAGCACGCGGCGGCGCACCCTCCTCCGCCACCAACGGGAGTGCGGCCGAAACAAAGGTTCCGCGCGTCGCCTCGGCCGTCAGCCAGCCTTGCGCCACCAGCTCGTCATAACTCTGCTGAATTGTTTTGCGGTTCACACCAACCCGTGCTGCCAGCTCCCGCGTTCCCGGCAGCGCCGAGCCCGGCGCCAAACGCCCGCGCCGGATGGCGTCGATCAAGGCATGGCCAATTTGCAGATAAGCCGGCATCGCCAAGTCCCGCTCCAGGGCGATTTGCAGGTCCCACGGTCTTAGCATGGGAGAGAATGCTCACGACATGTAGGGGAGGCACCACGCGCCATTTCGTCGCCAGGAAAATGGCGGGCGTTGCCCGACCTACGCTGGGCAGCCGGTTTTTCTTCAGGAGGAGTAGCGTTTTCTTGCGACTTCATCATGCGCGTCCGATCGATTTGAGCTGGACCAGTCATTTTATTAAAACTGGAGGTTCTAGCTAGTCCATGGTCTGCGTAAAAGGCAGTACTGACAAGCCCAAACTGTAGCCTGAGTTCAAAAACAACAATCTACGCCCCGCACGGCAATCCGAAACCCGCCGCAACCAACGGCACCGAATTTGAAGGATTGCAGCGATGACCGCTCCACCGATTTCGCCCGTGAAGGCGCTTAAAAAGGATGCCCTTGGCCCGCTGGAATTGCTGGCCCAGAACATCGCCCTG
>JAMFRY010000153.1 GCA_026225015.1 Alphaproteobacteria bacterium | reverse complement strand
CTCCCTTGCGCGTGCCGAAGGCACCGTGAAAGTGGGCGTGCTGCAATCCTTGAGCGGCACCATGGCGATTTCCGAAGTGCCTCTGGAACAGGCCGAATTGCTGGCGATCGATCAGATCAACAAATCCGGCGGCGTGCTGGGCAAGCAGATCGTGCCGGTCGAAGAAGACGGCGCATCCGATCCCTCCACCTTCGCGCAGAAAACCACCAAGCTGATCGAGGAAGACAAGGTCGTCACCGTATTCGGCGGCTGGACCTCTTCGAGCCGCAAGGCGATGCTGCCGGTGTTTCAGCGTCTGCACAGCCTGCTCTGGTATCCGGTGCAGTTCGAAGGCAATGAATGCTCGCCCAACATCATGTATTCCGGCGCGCAGCCCAACCAGCAGGCGCTCCCCGCGCTGACCTGGGCGGAGCAGAAAGGCTACAAGAAGATTTTCCTCCTCGGTTCCGATTACGTGTATCCCCGCACCGCCAATCTGATCTTGAAGAAGCATATCGCGCATGACGGCCTGACCCTTTCGGGTGAGGAATACGTACCGCTGGGCGGCACCGATTTCAGCTCGATCGTGGCTGAAATTCAACAGGCCAAGCCGGATATCATCATCAACACGCTAAACGGCGATTCCAACGTGTCCTTCTTCAAGCAGATGGCCGCCGCCGGTCTCACCCCGGACAAGCTGCCGGTGATGAGCTTCTCGATCGCCGAGCCGGAAGCCAAGGCCATGGGGCCGAGCCTGCTGGCCGGCAGCTACACCTCCTGGAACTACTATCAGAGCCTGCCGGGCGCCGATAACGCCGCGTTCGTTGCCGCCTACAAGGCGAAATTCGGCGCCGACTCGGTTGTCGATGATCCGATGGTGCATGGCTATGTCGATGTGTATCAATGGGAAGCCGCGGTTAAAAAGGCCGGCAGCTTCAATCCCAAGAAGGTGCGCGACGCCGCGGTTGCCATCGGCTTTGCGCCGAGCCCGCTGGGCGGCGTGAAATTCGCCGATAACCAGAGCATGGTGCAAACCGGCTATATCGGCGAGTTGCAGCCAGACGGCCAGTTCAAGATCATCTGGCAATCCACGGGGCCGATTGAGCCGGAGCCGTATGACCCGCTCGCCTTCCCGGGCAAGACTTGTAAGCTGCACTAAGGGCGAATTCGTTTCACGCTGGATTGCGTTGTCGTTCAGCGTGAACGTTTTTGGATAGAGAAGTCGTGGATACCCTGCGGCGTGCATACGCGCCGTCGCGGGGGATGACGGAGGGAAGTTCCCATGGGTGAGAGCGCATTTCTCGTAGGCCAGGTGTTCAACGGTTTCAGCGTCGCCTCGCTGTTCGTGCTGGCGGCCTTGGGTCTGGCTTTGAGTTTCGGGCTGATGCGCGTGATCAATATGGCGCATGGTGAAATGCTGATGCTTGGCGGCTATCTGGCCTATATGACGTTGCAGATCGTGCCCGGCCCGCTCGGCATTCTGGTTGCCCTGCCGGTCGCATTTCTTGGCGCTGCCTTTCTTGGCGCGGTGCTGGAATTTACGGTTATTCACCGGCTCTCGGCCCGGCCGCTGGATACGCTGCTGGCGACCTGGGGTGTCAGCTTGGTTTTGCAGCAGGCCGCGCGCAATTTGTTTGGCGCCATTGGTGTGGAGGTCACCGCACCTTCCTGGCTGGATCATGTCGTGCAGGTGGAATCGGGTCCGCTCGCCGGTTTGACTCTGCCCGATACACGGCTGTTCATCCTGCTGGTCTCGGCGATCGTGCTGGGCGCCATCGCGCTGCTGCTGAACAAAACCCGGCTTGGCCTTTATGTGCGCGCCGTCAATCAGGACCGCCCCACCGCCGCCGCCATGGGCATCAATGCCAGGCTGATCGACCTGCTGGTGTTCTCGCTCGGCACCGGCGTCGCGGGCCTGGCCGGCGTTATTCTGGCCCTGCTCGGCCCGGTTACGCCGACGGTCGGGCAGAGCTATATCGTGCCGGCCTTTCTGGTGGTTATTTTGGGCGGGCTTGGCAGCCTGGTCGGCACCACCATCGCTTCCATCATTGTGGGACTGTTTACCGCACTCATCGAAATTTTCGTCGATGTCAGCGTGGCGCAGGTGCTGCTGCTGCTGTTCGTCATCGTGTTCATTCAATTCCGTCCGCAAGGCGTCATCACCGTGCGAACCCGCGCGCTGGAAGGCTGAGCCAACATGAAGCGACCTGACGCCAAGACAATCATCGGCTATCTGTTCATCCTGTTCGGCGCTGCCGCACCCTGGCTGATCAACACATACGAGCTTTCGCTGCTCGGCCGTTTCCTGGCACTTTCCATCCTCGCCATGGGCATCATGCTCACCTGGGGCGAAGCCGGCATATTGAGCCTGGGCCAGGGCGTTTTCTTCGGCCTTGGCGGCTATGCGCTGGCGATGCATCTGAAGATGGAAGGCCTCGACATCGGCAATGGCGATATGCCGGACTTCATGGTGTGGAGCGGCGTTTCGGCTTTGCCGCGGTTCTGGCTGCCGTTTCAATATGCCTGGTTTTCCATTGCCTGCGTCATCCTGGTTCCGGGCCTGTTTGCCGCCGCCTTCTCCTGGCTGATGTTTCGCCGGCGGGTCGGCGGCGTGTATTTCGCCTTGATCACCCAGGCGCTGGCGCTGGCATTCTCTACCCTGCTAATCAGCCAGCAGGCCTATACCGGCGGCTTCAACGGCCTGACCGATTACTCCACCCTGTTCGGCGATGACATCACCACCGATAGCGCCGCCCGCGTGATCTACTGGGTGACGTTCGTCTTCGTGGTCGCCGCCTATTTTTTCCTGAAATGGCTGCTCGGCTCGCGCTACGGCGTGATGCTGCGGGCGACGCGCGACGGCGAAAACCGGGTGCGCTTCCTCGGCCATGACCCGGTGCCCTACAAGGTCGTCGCCTTCGGCATTGCCGGCGCGCTGGCGGGCATTGGCGGGGCCTTGTTCACCCTGCATGCCGGGGTGGTCTCACCCGCTTTGGTTGGCGTGGTTCCCTCGATCGAGATGGTGGTGTGGGTGGCGCTTGGCGGGCGCAACGTGCTGTGGGGCGCCATCGCCGGGACGCTGCTGGTGAATTTCGCCAAGGATCAGATCAGCTCCGCCTTTCCCTCGCTCTGGCTGTACGGGCTGGGCGCGCTGTTCATCCTGGCGGTCAGCTTCCTGCCCAACGGCGTCGCCGGGCTGTTCCGGCCCGGCAGCGGCGAGGAGCGCGTCATGCGCCGCATCATCTCGCGCCGCCCTTTGAAGACCGCGGAGTAACCCCATGAACGCCATTCCCGCGCCGATTTTGATGATGGAGCACGTGACCGTTGATTTCGACGGCTTCAAGGCGCTCACCGACGTTAATCTTGAACTGACGCCGGGCGCGTTGCGTATTCTCATCGGCCCGAACGGCGCCGGCAAGTCCACGCTTTGCGACACCATCATCGGCCGCGTGCGCCCCACTTCCGGCAAGATCACCTTCAAGGACCAGGACATCACCGCACTGCCGGAGCAGGAGATCGTGCGGCGCGGAATCTGCAGAAAATTCCAGACCCCCGGCGTGCTGCCGACGCTGACGGTGATCGAGAATCTGCTGGTGGCAGGCCGCAAGGACCGGAGCTGGTGGAAAACCTTCACCCATAAGGCGCCGGCGGATGAACGCTCGATTGCCGAGAACCTGCTCGAAAAAATCGGCCTCACCGATCGCCGCGACTTCATCGCCGCCGATTTGGCGCATGGCGAGAAGCAATGGCTGGAAATCGGTATGGTGGTGGCGACCGATGCCGATTTGCTGCTGCTGGATGAACCCACCGCCGGCATGGGGCCGCAGGACACCCAGCGCACCGCGCAGCTGATTCTCTCGCTGCTCGGCAAGCACGCCATTGTGGTGATCGACCATGATATGAGCTTCGTCGAAGCCTTGAACGGCTATACGACCGTGCTGCATCAGGGGCAGATTTTGAAAGAAGGCACGGTGGCTGAAATTCGCGCCGACGCGCAGGTTACCGCCGTTTACCTCGGAAGGTCCGACGATGACGACACTGCTGAAGCTTGAGAAAATAAGTTCGGCCTACGGGCAGAGCAAGGTGCTGTGGGACATCGACATGGATATTGCCGAAGGCAGCGCCATTGCGTTGATCGGCCGCAACGGCGTGGGCAAATCCACGCTGCTGAAAACCATTGTCGGCGTGCAGAAGCTAACTGGCGGCAAAGTAATTTTCCGCGGCCAGGATGTATCCGCCGCACCCGCCCATGGCCGCGCCCGAGCCGGTATCGGTTTTGTGCCGCAGGGCAGGCATGTTTTTCCACATCTCAGCGTGACAGAAAATCTAACCGTTGGCCTGGCTGCGCTCTCCGGCCGCAAGGGGCTCACGCAAACCGGCATTGCCGACCATATTTTCGACCTGTTCCCGAAACTCACCCAGATCCGCAACCGCAAGGCCGGCCTGCTTTCCGGCGGTGAGCAGCAGCAGCTTGCCATCGGCCGCGCTTTGGCTGGCCAGCCTTCGCTGCTGCTGCTCGACGAACCCACCGAGGGCATTCAGCCTTCCGTCGTCAAACAGATCGAGCACGCCTTGCGGCGCATCCGCACGGAGCTTGGCGTGACCATCGTGATTGTCGAGCAATATCTGGATTTCGCGTGGTCATTCGCCGAGCGCTACTATGTGATGCAGCGCGGCCAGATCGTGCGCGACGGCAACACCGCCGATGAGACCGCCGACGAAATTGCGCATCTGGTAAATATCTAGACACAGAGTTCTGGGCACAGATTTCTGGGCCAAAGCAAGCAGCGGTTGTTTTTCTAACAACAGCAGCACGTCATGCGCGGGTCAGCGCCGCCAAGCCGTCATTGATCTGTAGTAATGGTGAAGGTTCGGTTAGAAACTCAGATTCTGGCGATGTGTGGTTGAATTGCATCAGAAATACGTCAAATTGAAGGTTGCGCCGAAAAAACAGCGCGCTGCCTTTGACGAAAAAAAACGAGCGTCACCACTGGATCAATGCGAGCCACGGCACAAGAACGGCTTAGGAGGAGCTTATCATGAGTTATCTGGAGGGGCCAAAATCTCAGTTTACGAGCATCGCCTCCGCGCTCGCGGCCAGCGCCTCGCCGCATAGCTCGCATCAACTTAAAGCCGGCTGCGTGCAGTGCGGCAGTGGGCTTGATCCTTCCGAAAGCAGAAAGAGCAATTTTTCCGGCAAGTGTTTCAACTGCGAAAACTGGGTTTTGGACGAAGAAGAGATTTCTGACGAGCTGGAGGATTGATAGCGGGCAGATTTGACGCTAACCTACCTGCCGGCCTGCGCCGGCATGACGGGTTGAAGGGTCAGAGCGTCAAACACAAAACCGTTGGAATTGAATGCCGCAATTCTGGCCACGTGCCAAGCCGGCTCCGACTGCCGTCAGGCGCATCCCCGAATACACCCCTCCCCTACAATGTTTTGCAGCACTACGGCGGCGCTTGCGCCGGGCGCCGCAACCGGGGGTGGTGATTGACAAATTCGGCCGGCAAAGGTCAAAACTATCCGTAAAGAACGGGAGCGGCATCGCTGACGCAAGCCGCTTTGCCAGTAAAATGGGATAGGAAAACACAAATGGCTGAATTCGACGAAACATTCGATTTCGTGGTGGTGGGCAGCGGCGGCGGCTCCATGTGTTCCGGACTTTTCATGCGCTCGCTCGGCAAATCCGTGGTGATCCTGGAAAAGATGCAATATGTCGGCGGCACCACGGCGCGCTCCGGGGGGGTGATGTGGATCCCCAATAATCCGTTCATGAAGCGCGACGGGATCGAAGATAGTCTGGACAAGGCGATGACCTATCTGGACAATACGGTCGGCGACCATGACGACACGCCGGGCGCCACCCGCGAGCGCCGGTACACCTATCTCACGCAAGCCCCGCGCATGGTGGATTTTTTAATCCGCCAGGGCATCAAGCTCTACCGCCAGCCTTACTGGCCGGACTACTACGATGACCGGCCGGGCGGCTCGGAGCCAGGCCGAACGGTGACCGCGGAATATTTCAACGCCAATGAACTGGGCGAATGGCGCGAAAAACTGCAACCAGGATTCATGCCGGTGCCGGCCGCCATGACCGACGCCATGAACATCCGCTATCTGAAACAATCCTGGCTCGGCAGGAAGTGGTTCCTCAAAATGGCCGGGCGCATGGTGATGGCGAAGCTGCGCGGACAGAACTGGGTTTCCGCCGGCGCCGCCTTGCAGGGCCGCATGTTGCAGGCCTCGCTGAAAGCCGGTGTGGATATCCGCATCAACTCCGGGGTTTCCGAACTCATCGAGGAAAACGGCGCGATCACCGGCGTTGTCACGGTAAAGGACGGCAAGCCATGGCGGATCGGCGCGAAACTCGGCGTGCTGATCAATGCCGGCGGCTTTTCCCATAACCAGCGCATGCGCGATAAATACCAGCCCGGCACTCAGGCCAAATGGTCGATGGTCCCCACCGGCGATACCGGCGAGATGATCGAGGAGATGACGCGCCACGGCGCCGCCATCGCGCAGATGGAGGAAATGGTCGGCTTTCAATGTTTCATCCCGCCGGGGACCGAAAACGCCATGGTCAAGCCGTCGGCGCAGGGCCTTACCGCGGCACCGCATGTCATCCTGGTCGATCAGAACGGCGTGCGTTACATGAACGAGGGCGGCTCCTACATGCTGTACTGCCAGAACATGCTGGAGCGACACAAAACCGTCGGGGCGATCCCGAGCTGGGCGATTTTCGACAGCCAGTATCTGGAAAAATACGGGCTCGCCAACAACATTGCCGGCGGCTGGAAATTGAAGGATTGGGTCGCCAGCGGCTTTATTAAAAAAGCCGATACGGTTGAGGAACTGGCAAAACGCATCAATGTCGGTCCGACCAAATTGCGCGCCACCACTGATCGTTTCAACGGCTTCGTGGCCAAGGGGCGCGACGAGGATTTCCACCGCGGCGAGCGGGCCTATGACAACTTCCTTGGCGATCCCTACAACAAACCCTCGAACACGCTGGGGACGCTGGAAAAAGGTCCCTTCTACGCGGTGCCGATCGTGCCGGGCGATGTCGGCACCTATGGCGGCGTTGTCACCGATGTGAACGCCCGCGTGCTGCGCGAGGACGGAACGGTGATTCCCGGCCTCTATGCCACCGGCATCTCTACGGCCTCGGTCATGGGCCGCGCCTATCCGGGCGCCGGCTCCAGCGTTGGGCCGTCTTTCGTGTGGGGCTTCGTCGCCGCCACCCATGCGGCGGGCGCGGGAAATATGGTGGGCGCGGAGGCGGCGGCGGCGGCGTAGAATGGCGGATCATCCCCTTATCCAAGCCTTGCGAGAATCTGCGGCAGATCCGTGGACCGTTTGATCCCCGGCGAGGCGGCGCAGAGATAAGGGATGATGTTCAGCGGGCGATGTGCTGTCAGGCCCGGCGTCATCTCCGCGTAATCCGCCGCTGCCACCGGATAGGTGATGGAAACGTCCAGCGGCACGTCGCCATCCACCACGAGATGCCAGCCGGATTCACGCAGATCCCATTTCTCGTTATTCGGCGTTTCCAGCTCGGTTGTGACATACCAGTTCGCGGCGAACGTAATGAGCGGCTTGCCGTCACGCATCGCGGAGATCGCCGTGCGCTGCGCCGCCACCGTGCCGGCGGGAATCAGGCCGGAGGCGATTTGCGTGTCGCGCTTCGCCAGCCCCACCGCGCCGCTCGCCGTCACCTGGTCGATGGGCAGGTTGAGCGCCGCGGCGGTCACCGCCAGTGACGGCCCGAATGCCTCGCGCATGTGATGAAGCCGGCCCTCGATCGAGCCGCCCGGCGGTTGGCCGAAACCCATGATGTCGAAAATCATCAACAGGGAATCGCGCGAGCTGCAATCGGCGAATTCGTTGATGGCAATATGCCTGATGCTGCGCTGCAAGGTCGCCAGCACCAGCGGCAGGGCCTCGGTGATGAAGCCCGGGCTGGAGCCGGTGCTGTGGATGGAACTGTTGCCGCGCCGGCACGCCGCCTCCACGCGCTGCCGCAGGCTGGCCTCCATGCTGGCCGGGTTCAGGAATTCGCCGCGCGTGGTGACGATATTGATGCCAGATTCCAGCAGCCGGACCACATCATCGGAATTGCACAAAAGCGGCATGTAGACCACGCAATTCGGCCGCAAGGCGATGATGTCCTCGATGCTGTTGGTCGCCGAAACGCCGATCGGATCGAGCCCGGCGAGTTCGCCGGCATCCCTGCCCGCTTTCTCGGCGCTATGCACATACAGCCCTACAAGCTCGAGCCCCGGATGCTCGATCGCCCGGCGCAGCGCCCGGCTGCCCACATTGCCGGTGGCCCACTGCACCACCCGGTAGGTCGCGGTGGTTGGGTCTGCTTGCGCATTCTGCGTGGACATTCATTTTCTCCCTCAAGGGTGCGCGTAGGGCGAAGCTATCATCTGCGCCCGCGATATGTCACCCTCGCCTGGGGCGCCTAGCTTGCCAAAGGCGGCGCGAAGCATGAAAACATCTGCAGCGAAAATATACCGGGACAAACCTCTAGGAGCGATTGATGAAACTTGGCCTGTCAGCCGACAGCATTCCCATACAGGAAATGTTCGAAAAGTTTTTTGCAACAGAGTCTACCCCGGCGCGCGTGAGGGCGGCGGAACCTGTCGGTTTCGACCCGGCTTTGTGGAAAGAACTGGTCGCCCTGGATGCGCCCTTCATGCGGCTTTCCGCCGATGCGGGCGGCGGCGAGATGAGCCTGTTCGATACCTGTTTGATGATGGAGCAGGCTGGCCGCAGGCTGGCGCCGGCGCCGCTGGCGGAAGCGGTCACCGCACTCAGAATCCTGGGCGAGCTCGGCGGCGAGATCGCCCGCGAATGGATCGATAAGGTGCGCAGCGGCGAAACCGTGCTCACCTTTGCGCCGCAACAGGCCAAGCCGGGCGTTGCGCAGCTTGTGTCCGGGGGCGCCGCCGCGCAGGGCATCCTCACCTTCGACGGCGTGCAGGTGGCGATCGAAATTCCGGGCGCGCCGTTGGAAGCGCCCTCCACCCTCGGCGGTTCCGCGGTTGGCGTTTTCACCCCCGGCCAAGGCGAGCGCATTCTGCTTACCGGCAATGCCGATGCCGCCGCCATCTGGGCCGCCGGGCTGGAGGAATACAAGCTGCTCACCGCCGCGGCGCTGATCGGCCTCTCACGCGAGGTGCTTGGCATCGCCGCCGCCTATGCCTGCGACCGTATCGCCTTCGGCGCGCCGATCGGCACCTATCAGGGCATTTCGCATCCGCTGGCCAATGACATCGTAGATGCCGACGGCGCCGCCATGTATCTGTGGTGGACGCTGCGCTCCATTGCAGATAACGCCCCGGATGCCGGCGGCAACATCGCCGGGCTGTTCTGGTTCGCCAGCCGGACCGCCACCAACAGCGTCGCCCATGCCTTGCACACCTTCGGCGGCTACGGCCTGACCAATGAATACGATTTGCAGCTCTATCACCGCCGGGCCAAGGCCTTGGCGCTTACCCTGGGCGACCCGAAGCAGGAGCTGATCCGCGCCGGCCGCCGGCTCTATCTGGGCGAGGAAACCAACCTGCCCGATCCCGGCCTGGTCGATCTGGATTTCGAGCCGCCGCAGGGTGGCCAGGATTTGGCGGAAGAAACCCGCAAGGTGTTCAAATCCGTCATCGACCCCGCAAAGCACCGCCTGGGCGAGAGTAATTTCGAATCGCATGATTGGGAGGTGCATCGCACATTGGGCAAAGCCGGGTTGCTCTATCCCAACTGGCCGGAAAAATGGGGCGGGCGCGGCGCCGATGCGGATGCCACCCGCGCCAGCCTCGCGGTGTGGCAGGAGGTTGGCTATGCCGGCCTGCCGCGTAGCACCACCTCGATGATCGGCCATATCGTTCAGGTCTTCGGCTCGCCGGAGTTGCAGGATGAGGTGCTGGTCCGCATGGGACGCGGCGAGATCAGCGCGTGTCTGGGCTATACCGAACCCTCCGGCGGGTCCGATGCCTTCGCCGCCAAGACCCGCGCGGTCAAAGACGGCGATGACTGGGTGATCAACGGCCAGAAAATGTTCACCTCCGGCGCCGAATATGCGAGCTATGTGATCCTGATCACGCGCACCGATCCGGATGCGCCCAAACATAAGGGCATTACCATCTTCCTCTGCCCGCTGAACGTGCCGGGGGTGGAAATCCACCCGGTGCATACCTTCATGGATGAGCGGACCAACGCCACCTTCTATTCCGACGTGCGCATCCCGGACCGCTACCGGATGGGGCCGGTAAATGGCGGCGCCAAGGTACTGGCCGCGGCGCTCTCGCTGGAGCATGGCGGCGGATATTTTCATCTCTATATCGAGCACATGACCCATGCCGTGCTGGAATGGGCCAGGCAGGAGGAGCGCGACGGCCGCAAGGTGATCGAGGAATCCGATACCCTCGCCCGGCTCGCCAAAACCCATGTGGATGCGCGGGTCGCGGCGGGGCTTTCGGCGAAAGTGCTCTGGACCCGTTTGGCCGGCGAGCCGGACCTCGCTTACGGCCCGGCCTCGAAAATCTTCGCGACCGAAGCCTTTATCACCGACGCCGCCGACCTGCTCGACCTTGCCGCACCTCGCTCATTGTTGCGCGGCAAGGAAGGGCTCGGAATCGTGGAAAAAGGCTATCGCCACGCCGCCGCCACCACCATCTATGGCGGTTCCAGCGAGGTGATGCGCAGCATGGTGGCCGAACGCCGTTTGGGCATGCCGCGCAGCCGGGGTTGAGTGTGGGGCGGGCGACGCCCGCCTTTTTTACAAATCTCCGCTCAATTCCAGCAGCGCGCTCAACCGCGCCAAGGCTTTGTCCGCTGCCTCAGCCGCTTCGCGCAGATCGTCGTCCTTAAAAAATTCTTGATCCCGGAGCATCTGCAGCGGCACGTGCAATGCATGGGTTCTCAGCGCCAGCCTTACGGCTTTGCGTTGCCGCAGGGTCGTTTCGTCAAAGATTTGTGTGCCGATATATTTCAATCCGAGCTTATTGCCCGCCGACCAGGACAGTACCGCATCGTAAACCGCGCCGCTTGCGAAACGTATCCGCAGATGTTCCGGCACCTGGGTCATCACCGGCGTTTCCAACTGGACGCCAAAGGGGGATTCATCGAGAACCAGGCAATCGATCGTCGATCCGGCAACACCAAAAATCAGTTGGGCGCGTTTCAGTACCTGCTGGCGCCGCGACCGCCGGTAATCGGCGCCGCCCTGCGGAATATCGCCGCCTTCCGTTGCCCCGTCGTCCATTAATGCCGGCTCGCCGCGGCTCGCGCGCCTGGCAAACTCGTCCTACCAGGTGCAAAGGCGTAATGCTCATGCCGGCGTTTGGCGATATACATTGCCTCGTCCGCCCTCTGGATCAGCTCCATTGAATCCTTCCCATCCTCCGGATAAAAGGCGATCCCGATACTGATCCCCGTTGCGATTGCACTGCCGCCAATATGGATTGGATCGGTAAAGATTTTGGAAATTTTGTCCGCCAGCTGCCCGCAGCTTTCGCGGTCAACTGCGGCGCCCAAATCCAGATGCACGACGAATTCATCTCCGCCATAGCGCGCCAGCATATCGCTCGCCCGTAAGCCAAGCTTCAGCCGGGCGGAGATTTGAATCAGCAGTTCATCGCCAACTTCGTGGCCCAGCGTGTCATTTACCGTTTTGAATCCGTTCACATCCATGAACATGATCGCCTCGGTCCGCTTCCAACGCTCGGCGCGCAGCAGCCAGCGCCTTATATAGTCCTGAAACATGCGGCGGTTCGGCAAGCCGGTAAGCACATCGTAATTGGCGAGCCGGAACAAATGCCGCTCATAGCGCTTTCGCTCGATGGAAGAGAGCACGGCAAGCGCCAGCATCCGGCTGTTGCTATGCGCCTTCACCACATATTCCTGCGCCCCGCCGCGGACCGCTTTCAACGCCGTATCGCTATCGTTGGAGCCGCTCAAAATCACCACCGGCAGATCAGGGTGATCCTCCTTGATCGCATTCAGCCCGTCCAGACCGCTGGCGTCGTTTAGCCCCAGATCGAGCAGCACCGCGTGAAAATCCGAATGCCGCAGAGCGCCCAGCGCGTCGTGCAGCGAGGTAACCCGATGGATGTTGTAGGAATTCTTGTCAAACTCCCTGGCAAAGGTGCGCTCCAGAAATTTCGCGTCGCCATCATCATCCTCCACATGCAGAAGCTGCAACTGCGTGGCTGCCAGCTCCTTGTCGGCCAGATCGCCGGCGCTGAACTTTCTTTCCATCACGGCATCTCCTGCGGTGATTTCGGCCAGGTAAAGCGGAATTGACAGCCTTGCCCGGGGCTGGAATGCAGTTTTATGGCGCCGCCGAACATTTCAACGTTTTTGCGGACCATTGCCAGCCCGATGCCGCTGCCTTCAACCTGGTCACGCGGCTTCAGCGTGCGGAAGACCTCAAAAATCTTTTCATGGAATTGCGCCGGAACGCCGGGACCGTCATCCGAAACGGAAATCAGAAGCATTGAGCCCGCATCCCGCAAGCCGATCTCCACCCTGCCCTCCGCCTTGTCGTGATGCTTGATGGCATTGTCGACCAGGTTCATCAGCACCTGCTGCAAGGGCATCCTCGGCACCGTGAGTTTCGCAAAACCGGCATCGGCCCGAACCGTGAAGCCGGCTTTCGGGGAGAGCAGCGTCACGATATTCTCCAGCAGTTCGCTGCCCTTTACCTGATCGCCATACCGCTCATCCGGGCTTTTGCCGATCTGCGCATATTCCAGCAGGTCGCTGAGCAGTTTTTTCATACGTGTCACGCGGCTGCGCAGCAGCGCCATATTCTCGCGCGTCTCGGAGGTCAGCCAGGGTTCCAGGTCCTCCATCAGCCATTGCGAGGTGTTATCTATCACCCGCAGCGGCGCCTTCAGGTCATGCGAAGCGGCAAAGGCAAACTCGTCGAGATCCTTGTTGGATTTTCTTAATTTATCCACGGTCTCCTGCAGTTTGAATTGCAGCTGGGTGCGATCGGTGATGTCCTCGACCGAACCGGCCACCCGGATCGGCTTGCCTTGATTGTCCCAGATTGCCTGACCGGTTGCGTGGATCCAGGCATAAGCGCCTTCTTTGCCAAGCAGCCGGTACTCCATGTCTAACGGCTCGCGCCGGTCCAGATGCGCCCGCAGCCGGTCCTCCACCTCCCAGCGATCGTCCGGGTGCAGCAGCGCCATGAACCTGTCATAGTTCTCGACCTCATTGCCCGGCAGGCTGCCGACGATCGCGCGCAAGCGGGCTGACCAGTACATATTATCGGTGCTCAGATCCCACTCCCAGATCCCGAGATTCGTGCCCTGCAGAACCAGCTCGTAGCGTTCTTCGGCGCGCTTCAGGGCTTGCGCCGTATTCACCGCTTCCGTGATATCGCGGGCGATTTTGGAGGCGCCGATGATCGCACCGACCGTATCACGGATCGGGGATAGCGTTACCGAGACCGGAAAGATTTCGCCATTTTTGCGGCGCCGCAAGGTTTGATAATTCTTCAAACGCTCTCCCTGGCTGATTTTGCAGAGAATCTCGTCTTCCTCGCCCCGCCGGTCCTCGGGGATCAAGATCAAGATCGACTCGCCGATCATTTCCGCCTCGGTATAGCCAAAAATCTCCGTTGCGGCGGGGTTCCAGCCGGTGACGATGCCCTGCAATGTTTTGCTGATGATTGCGTCCGTGGAATTGGCAATCAAACTCTCATGCAGGTTTTGCCGCGCCAAAGCCAGGTTCATGCGATCCGCCATCGCGTCGAGATCATGCAATAGCTGAGGGATTTCGCCATCGAGCGCGCCCGCATCGCATGCGGCTTGCAGGCGCTGGCTGCGCTCTCCGCGGGTGAAGCTGCGGATGCGGCCGGCGAGGTGCTTAAACCCGCTATCCGTGATCGGCGCGGCTACTGGCCGGTTCGCGCCGATATTGGTTTTAAACGAAGGACCGAGGGGTTGCATGATCGGCATTGTCCTTATCCAGGCGCAATCGCAGCCAGGCCATTTTTTGGCAGACACCCCGGTACACACCTAACAGACAGCCGGGGCAGCCAACCGGGGCAGCCAACCGGCACCTTATCGCGGATTTCTTAATTTCCGGTTAATTCGCAGCGTTTTCGCGCTGCCGCAGGCTGGGCGATGAATATGGCGGGAAGGCCATTGCAGGCGATCGCAAGATAAGATCAAATGGCGCCAAATTCAGCCTACCAAGATTAGCCCATACGTCTAACATCGCCAATACGTACAACCGGGCGGCAAACGCCAAGGTGAGGAAAAATGACCGTTCATCCCGAAACGCTTCTGGAAAAAGTACCGCTGCGACTCACCCACAAAGCCCGCATCCCGGCGCGGCGCTATTACGACGCGGCGTTTTTTGAACTGG
>JAMFRY010000152.1 GCA_026225015.1 Alphaproteobacteria bacterium | reverse complement strand
GGTATTTCCGGGGTGAATATTGTCTCCCAGGCACAGCAGGCAGGCTATGCGCTGATGATCGTCGTGTTGAAACCCTGGGGTGAACGCAGCAGCGCCGAGAGCGCGCTGGCACTCATGGCAAAGCTGAAACCGCAATTCGATGCAATGCCGTCGGCCAATATTGCGATGTTCGATCCGGCATCGATTCCGGGCATAAGCCCCACCGGTGGAATCAATTACGTGCTGGAAGCGCAGAACGGCCAGACATTCCAGCAGCTTGGCGAGGCGGGACGCGCACTGATCTTCGCCGCCAATCAGGATAAGCGGCTGGCCGGCATGTTCACCGCCTTCTCCGCCAACGAACCGCAGGTAGAGGTCTCGGTGAACACTGACAGGGCCGAGTTGCTCGGCGTGTCGCCGGCGCTGGTTTACAACACCATGCAGGCCTATCTTGGTTCGCAATTCGTCAACCTGTTCAATTACGACAATTTTGTCTTCCAGGTGGACGTGCAGGCCGATCAGCAATTCCGCAGCAAGATTTCCGACATCGATAAGCTCTACGTGCAGAGCTCAACCGGCGCGGAGGTACCGCTGACCAGCCTGGTGACCATCAAATCCGTGCAGGGCGCGGACGCGCTGACCCTGTACAACGAATATCCGGCCTTGCTGATCAACGGCAGCGCCGCAAAGGGATATTCCGACGGCCAGGCCATCGCGGCGATGCAACAGGCTTCGGCCAAACATCTGGCGCACGGGTTCGGCTATGAATGGACCGGTCTAACCTATCAGGAGCTTCTCGCCGGCGGGCAGGAGGCGGATGCCTTCATTTTTGCGCTCGTCTTCTCGTTCCTGTTTCTGGTGGCGCTCTATGAGAGCTGGTTTCTGCCGCTCGCGGTGATGCTGCCGGTGGTGTTCGCGCTGGTGGGGGCGCTCATCTTTTTATGGCTGCGCGGCCTGGCGCTCGATGTTTACGGGCAGGTCGGGCTGGTGCTGCTGATCGGCCTGGCCGCCAAAAACGCGATCCTGATCGTCGAATTCGCCAAGGACCGGCTGGATGGCGGCAGCGATATTCTGCAGGCGGCCGAGGCAGGCTCACGCACCCGCTATCGCCCGGTGATGATGACGGCGCTGGCCTTCATCATCGGCGTCATCCCGCTGGTCGTGGCAACGGGCGCGGGCGCGGCGGCCCGGCAATCCATCGGAACAACCGTTTTCGGCGGCATGATCCTCGCCAGCTTCATCGGCGTATTATTCGTCGGCCCGCTTTTCGTTATCGCAGCGCGTCTGTCACAACACCTGTCTCGACCCAAGACTAACCCATAGGTTGGGCGTCGCGCGCCGATTTGAGCCCGTGTTGCACCGGGCGAACGCGTTGTGTAGCTTGGCGCAAGGAGAACGCAGGCAGAACATGGCAAATCCGAATTCTTCCGGCTCCCTACTGGCAACATTAGGGCATTTGAAGCTGGTCAACGCTAACCCGGTGGCCGGCGCTTCGCCGGCGCGGATGGACAGCCAGGTGCTGGCCGACGTGCTTTGGCTGCGGCTGCGCCAGGAGGCCAAGGAGGCGCTGGCCGCCGCCCCGATGCTGGCGCCGCTTTTCGTCGAATCCATTCTGAACCGCCGCAGCTTCGAAGCGGCAATTTTCCACCGCGTCGCAACCCGGCTGAAGAACGACATCGTCGGCATCGGCGTGCTGGTGGATGCGTTCTATCGGGCGACGGAAGCCGAGCCAGGCTTGATCGGCGCGCTACGCGCCGATATCGCGGCAGTGGTGGAGCGCGACCCCGCTACCGAGCGCTTCATCGAGCCGTTTTTATACTTCAAGGGCTTTCACGCGCTACAGACCCATCGGCTGGCGCATTGGCTATGGAATAACGGCGAGCGGGATTTCGCGCTCTACCTGCAAAGCCGCTCCTCCGATGTCTTCCAAACCGATATCCACCCTGCCGCGCGCATCGGCAAATCCGTGTTCATCGATCACGCCACCGGGCTCGTGGTCGGCGAGACCGCGCTAATCGAGGATGATGTCACCTTGCTGCAGAACGTCACCTTGGGCGGCACCGGCAAGCAGGCTGGGGACCGGCACCCGAAAGTGCGAAGAGGCGTGATTATCGGGGCGGGCGCGAAAATTCTCGGCAATGTCGAAATCGGCGCCCATGCCCGCATCGCGGCCGGCGCGGTGGTACTGACCTCGGTGCCCGAATATGCCACGGTTGCAGGGGTGCCTGCCAAAATCCTCAAAACCGCCGAGGCAGCCAAGGTGGCCAAGGAATTCGATTATCTTCCGGGCCTTTCCCTGACGGAATCTTTCGACTTTTCGATCTAAGCCACGGAGCTCCACAGGCGTTAACGCCGGCTTCACAGCTGGCTGCGCAAAGTTAACCGAAACATTGTCAGTTTTCGCGGCCAATCCCCTTGACGGCCCGGCGGCTTCGGAGAGAGAGATATTCGCCCAGTTGTGAAGCAAGCCCATTGAAGCAAAGCCCGTTGAACTAAGAAGGAGCGTTCCATGTCGGTTACCGCGCAGGCCCCTGTATCCGCCGCACCAGCCCAGCCGAAAACGGCCACGCTGCGTTATGAACGGATCAAGCCGAAAATCGGCGCCCGCATTCTCAACAACAAGGACGAGTTGCTGCATGGCGGCCTTGGCGATGATCTGCGCGAATTGCTGGAAATCGCCGGTGTGCTGGTGTTCCCGGCAATCGACTTCACCGATGCCGAGCAGGTCGCCTTCACCCGCACCATGGGCAAATTCGCGCCCGAGGGCGGGGACGGTGAAAATGTCACGAAAATTACTCTGGATGTGAAGGAAAACCCGAACAGCGCCGAATATCTGAAGGGCTCGCTCTATTGGCATATTGACGGCACCCGCAACGACGTACCAATCCGCGCCTCGCTGCTCTCCTGCAGGGTGCCGGCGAGCTGGGGCGGCAATACCAGCGTTTGCAACACCTATGCCGCCTATGACGATCTGCCCGAGGAGAAAAAGGCGGAAATCGATAATCTGCGGGTGCTGCACGCCCCCTGGGCCTCGCTATTCTACTATGAACCCGAGCCCAGCCTGGCCAAGCTGCAGGGCTTCCAACGCGTCGGCGAATTGGAGCTGCCGCTGGTCTGGAAGCACAAATCCGGCCGCAAATCCCTGGTTCTGGGCTGCACCTCGCATCACGTTGTCGGCATTGACCATAACAAGAGCGCCCAACTGATCCACGGCCTGCGCGAATGGGCGACCAGCGAGCAGTTCACCTACAGCCATGAATGGAAAACCGGCGACCTAATCATCTGGGACAATACCGGCACTATGCACCGCGCCGAAGCCTATGATCCCAATTGCGGCCGCATGATGCTGCGCACCAAGCTGGAAGGTGAGGAAGCGTTTGCATGAATCCACGCCGCAACCGATAGCGTAGTTTCCGGTTTCGAAGCTGCTTTCCTGTCGAATTTTGGCCAGTAAGGTTGGCATCGTGAACTGGCCTGGCAGCGGGCCAACCGCCGGCGGCTCTGGCAAACGCACCCTGGCTCGGCGCGCGCTACTGGCATGAGCCAACCACGCCTTGCTCATGCAATGCCTGGTCTACAAACCCCCACGTTCTGAGCTGACTTATCGCAGCGCCCACGCCATCCTCCGCGCGGGTAAGCGCGCCCAATTCTGCCGCGCGCTCCCGCATTGCAGCCGATCCCGCCTGCCGCATCGCGTCAGCCAGTGCCGCAGCGCACAGCCTGCGCCGGTCCAGCGCCGTCACGGCTACGCCAAGGCGCTCCAATTGCCAGGCATTGAAAAACTGGTCGGCGGCAAAGGGCACCGGAACAGTGGGTATCCCGGCTTGCACCGTGGCCGCGACCGTCCCGACACCGCAATGATGCACCGCGAGCGCCATCCGCGGCAAAAGCCAGTCATGCGGCACGTCGTTCACCAGACAGATATCGGGGCTGGCAAGTCTGTCGCCCAATCCCATCCACCCGCGCGCCATCACTGCCCGCCCGCCGGTCAGCCCTAGCGCATCAACAACGATCTGGCCAAGTTCGCCCGCCCGCCCGCTCACCATGCTGCCGAACCCGACATAAACCGGTGGAGGACCGGCAGCCAGGAAACGCGCGAGCTCCGGTGGCGGCACATATCCCTCCGCCTGCGGCAGACAGAAATAACCCAAAACCGAAAACCGGTCCGGCCATTCCGGCTGAATTGGCACCACATGCCGCGAAAATCCGTACAGCGTCGGCGCGCCATAGCTGTATTTTCCCCTCCAGGGGCCGCTCCAGGAATACGGCGGCAGCTTCAGGTCTCGGCGCACACTATTGATCGGCATACGCGACGTCTGCCAAATCACCGCCCGCATGGCGTGATGCAAAGCGAGATTGATTTGCCCAGGCCGCCTTGCCGGTTTCAACATGACCGGCGGCAAGTCGCGGCTCGGCTCGAACGGCTGCACCGACGCCACCACGAACGGCACACCGAGTTTTTCGGCCACGCCCGCCCCCACCAACGCCACGGTTCCCGAGCCGATCACAAGCGTCGCGCCGCGTGCCGCCGCCATCCCCTGCTGCGGCCAGGCTTGCGCCATGCGCCGCATTTCGCTCCGCACGATGCGCAGCATGCCAATCTGCAACCGACCGTCCAGTATTCCAGGGTAACGCTCCGCAAGCGCGCGAACATTATTGGTCAACGGGGCATATTCCAGGCCCAATGCCCGCACCCGCGCGGCGCAATCCTCACCGGTCGCGAGCACAACCGCATGGCCCGCTTCCGCCAAACCCCGCCCGAGCGCCAGGAACGGACGCACATCGCCCTCAGTGCCCGCGGCAAAGATGATGACGCGCCCGCCCGTTTGTGCCTCCATAAGACGTCTCCAATCCAAAAAAACTTTTTTGGCCGTTTCAAAAAGCGCTTAACTGGCCGGGCCAACCTCGCGCAAAGCAAACCGCGCCACAACCAGGGCCAAGCCCATGATTGCAGCCGCCATAATGAAAGGCGCCCCCGGCACGACCAACCCGGCCATGGGTGCCGCGAACCACGCATAGGATTCGGTATAGAGGGCCGGCGCCACCACGCCGCTTACGCCCAGCAGGCTGGAGACGGCACCCTGCAGCCTGCCCTGCTCGCTCTGTTGCACGCGCAATGTCATCAGCGCGTTCAATGCCGGCGGCGCCAGGCCATTCAGCGCCAGCAGCGGAATGCACCAGATGAACATATTGCTTGTGCGGGCCAGGCCCATGCACAGGAAGCCGGCGATGCCGCATGCCAATCCCAGCAGCAGCGACCACCGCTCGCCCACCATCCGGACCATTTGTCCGGTCAGCACCCCGCCGACCAAACCGGCACACAAGCCAAGCGCGCCCAGCAGCCACGCCAATTGATGCGTGGTGTATCCGTAACGATTGACCACGTAGAGCACCGTCATGGTGGGCAGCGCGTTCTGCGCGATCAGCGATAGGATGCTAACCCAGGCCAGCCCCGAAAGGCCGGGCCGCTCGCGCAACAATTGCAACGATGCCACCGGGTTGGCACGCCGCCAGTGCCAGCGTGTCCGCGCCTGTGCTGGCAGCGATTCCGGCAGCACGAACAGTCCGAACAGGAAATTGGTGAGGCACAATCCCGCGGAAACAAGGAATGGCAGGCGCAGATTGATGCCGCTGAGCAGCGCACCGATCGCGGGACCCGTCACCAGTCCAAAGCCGAACGCAACCGATATCAGCCCGAACCGCGCGGCCCGGCGGTCCGGCGCCGTTACGTCCGTCACATAGGCGGCCGCACAGGCAAAACTTGCGGCGGCGATGCCGGATATCATCCGCGCCACCAGCAGAAACCAAAGATTCGGCGCTGTCGCCAGCAACAGATTATCGATCCCGCTCCCCAGATTCGCCAACAGGATAATCGGCCGCCGACCAAAACAATCCGAAAGCGCGCCCTGTACCGGCGAGAAGATAAACTGCATCAGTGCTGCGATGGTGACGAAGAGGCCCAAAGCATGTGCCGCCGCCGCCGCATTGCCGCCCTCAAACCGCTGGATCAGCGGCGGCAGCACCGGGATGACCATCGACATGCTCAGCACATCGAGCGTCACGGTAACCAGGATAAAGCCGATGGCCGCGCGCATTGGCGTGCCGGGCACGCCGCGCTGCACATCGGTAGCTGGGTCACCCGGTTGGGCTGCGCGATCAACCAGCTGGCGCTTCACACCATGTCCATCGTGGGAAGATCACAGGGAGCCCGCCGGGAGCCAAAGCGAGGCGTCATGATGTCACATCCTGCCGCGCCTGGGCCGGGGCCTGTTTCGTACCGAAATCCCGGCGGATGGTTTCGATCAGCGCATCGAACTGGCCATCGAAATTGTACCGCTCAGGCACCACGATGGACACCACCGTGTGCCGGTCGCTCGATGTAACAACAAGATTCATTTTTCCGGCGTATGCCGGTATTGCGACAATCTCCGTGCAGTCAAACTGCGGGGCGGATAAAGTGTGCAGCGGAACCGGGCCAATCGAGGTAACACCGCCGGTGACGGCACCCGGCCGCATTTCATAGAGCCAGGGCTCCATGGCCTTGATGGCGGCCCGCATCATGCCCAGCGGAATCCAAGTCAGCAGCAGCCTGATGAGGAAAGGCTGGTAGCAATCGACATGGTTGCTCAGTTGCTGACCCAGCTGCCGGGTGAATATCCGCGCGGTATCACCCGGCTGCACCGCAATCTGCAGCGTGCCCGTCAGGTTTCCAAGCGAAAGCACATTTACCCGCCGTTGCCGTAGATCGACGGGTACATTGAAGGCGATCTGGCCGGACGCGTCGCGGCGCACGTATTCCGCGAGAAAGATCGCCGCTTTCGCCAGCGCGTTCGGAATGACCGTTGGAAATATCACGCTGCGCCAGATATAGCGCAGCCCCGGTTCGCGCGCAGCACTGCAGGCAATGACAGGCAGATAGGTTTTCGACGGCTTCTCTCCCGCCCCCTCGCCGCGCAATTTTCGTGCCGTGTTCAGGCCGGTATAGGTCTCCACCCCTTCCCTGTTCACCTTTTCGCGGAATTTTTGCATCACGTCCCAGTCGGTGTAGGTGCAGGGCGAGCCTTGCAGCGTCTCGCCACGCAAGGCTCGAAAGATTTCGGCCGCCCAGTGAAACACCGCACTCGCATCGAACGCTGCATGCAGCGAACGGAACACGATGCGCGCGGGCGTACCCGGAACATGGATCACTTCGCAGACCGGGCCGCCGGCGATCGCATTGAATTTTTCGTCCAAAAAGGCCGCACCTTGCGCTGTCCGGCCGTCCCAGCCGGGCGCCTGGATTTCCCGCACCCGTGGCGCCAGGCCGCTATCCACCCATTTTGCAAAGCCAAGCCTGCCTTGCAGGCGCACACGGCTTCCGGGGTTGGCCTCCGCCACTTGGTTCACGGCGGCTTGCAACATCTCGGTGGTAAGCCGGCTCTCGCCCTCGACGAAAATATCGGCATTGAATTTGGCGAATGCGTTTACGCCCAACGAGAAGCGCTCGACGCCGGAGAGTTTTCTAAAATAGCGCGCCTGCTCCGGTGCCATGGCCTTGCTCCCGCCTGAGATATGGCGCGTACTCCTGACGCCTTCCCTTCAATTCGTAACGATTCTTGACATGGCCTGAAAAAGAACGCAAATTTTTCCAAAATTGCGAAAATCCTATCAATTTAAAATTGCGGCGCATTCGGCGCCAATGGCGTGCAAAACGGCTGGAGGAAATGTGACACCCACTGAACACGGCGTATTGGCGGTCATGTGGCTCGTCTGGCTCGCCAGCTGGGGCGTTTGGGCGCGGGGCGCCAAGCAAGATCAACGCCTCGAATCGCGACTCTCGGAATACGCGCATCAACTGCCGCTGATCATTGCGCTTGGAATGATGTGGCCTTGGCGCCTGCCAAGTTGGCTACTGGGCGGCCTGCTGGGCGGGCAGGTGCTGCCCTCCCTCGGCTGGCTGGGCGTGGCGCTCACCGGCGCCGGAATGTTGTTCATGGTCTGGGCCCGCATGATCATCGGCGCGAACTGGAGCGGGCGGGTCACCATCAAGCAGGACCACGCGCTGATCGATCGTGGTCCCTACGCGCTGGTGCGCCATCCGATCTATACCGGCCTGCTGGCCGCCTTTCTGTTCACCGGCCTCACCTGGGGAGACTGGCGCGGTCTGGTGGCAACGCTCATCGCAGTGGTCTCTCTATGGCGCAAATTACGGGTGGAAGAGGCATTTCTGGGCGAACAGTTTGGCCCCGCCTATGCCCTATACCGAAACCGCACACGGGCATTGATTCCGTTTCTCCTCTAAGACCATGCATGTCATCATGTCCTGCATCGGCACCTATGGCGACGTGCTGCCGCATATCGCCGTCGGCGCCACGCTCGCCTCGCGCGGGCATGAGGTGCAATTTCTCACCAGCGAATATTTCAAACCGCAGGTCGAGGCCGCCGGCTTGCCCTTCACCTCGGTGATGAGCGCGGAGCGCTATTTGGCCGGCGTGCGCGATCCGGCGGTGTGGCAGCAAAAAACCGCGTTCCGCGCGTCCTGGAAGCATTTCGCGCCCTGCATGGCGGCGGGCTTCGCGGCTTTATCCCGCCATGTCCGGCCCGGCGTCAGCGTCCTCACGGGCAGCACCATGTCGTTCTGGGTGCGGATTGCGCAGGAAAAATTCGGCAATCCGGCGGCGACGCTGCATCTCTCGCCGGTATTCCTGCTTTCGGCGGAGGACCCGCCGGACATATTCCCGGCCCTTACCCGGCTGCCGCCGGTTCTGCGGCGGGCGGCTCTGCGTCTGACGGAACGGCTGCTCAGCGACCCTGTGATGGCGCCGGAGGTAAACCGGCTGCGTGCGCGGGTGGACCTTGCGCCGGTGCGCAGCATCGCCTTGCGCTGGATGCATGCGCCAGACCGGGTGATTTGCGCCTTTCCGGACTGGTTCGGACCGCCTGCCCGTGACTGGCCGGCGAACGCGGTGTGCACCGGCTTTATTCGCGGGGCGCAAGCCAGCGAAAAGCTGGACGCGGCGTTGCAAGATTTCCTCGCCGCGGGGTCCGCGCCCTTGGTGTTCACGCCGGGTTCCGGCCATGGCAGCAGCGCGGTTTTTTTCGCACGCGGGCTGGCCGCTTGCGCCGCGCTGGGACGGCGGGCGGTTCTAGTAACCGGGTTTCGTGATCAGTTGCCGGAAACGCTGCCGGATTTCGCGCATTATGCGGCCTTCACAAATTTCGGACAGTTGGCGCCACGCGCCGCCGCCTTCGTTCACCCCGGCGGCGTCGGCACCACCGGCCTGTTATTCGAAACCGCCACGCCGCAGCTTTTTACACCCTTCATGGCCGACCAGAAGGACACCGCCGCCAGGGCCACGCGCCTGGGCGTAGGGCTGCGCATACGGCCGGACGCGCCGGTTACGGCCTGGATCGAGGCATTGTCCCGGCTTCTGAACGATCCGGCGATCGCCCAGGCTTGCACCGCCATCGCCACGCGCAGCCGCATGGCGCCGCCGGGCCGGGAACTGGCCGCCGACTGGATCGAGCTTCTGGCGCGGGCGACGCCAAGTAGACGTATTTCTGCTTAGAGTCCGCTATTCTCAGCATCTATAGAAATTCAATAAAAAACAGCAGGTTATGGGCCATAGTGGCGGAGGGGATGGGATTCGAACCCACGATACGCCTTGACAGCGTATAACGGTTTAGCAAACCGCCGCCTTCAGCCTCTCGGCCACCCCTCCACATGGGCTCATCCATGGCTTTCTAAGGGGCGGCGCCATTGCCGTAAAGCCCGTATCAAGAAGCTGTTGCGTTTGAGGCGCCGTCAGCCCTGCGGCGCCAGAATTGGCGGTGCCGGCATCCTGTCGATGGCGACAGGCGCGGCCCTGTAGGAGGCGAGGCTGCGGCCGGTGAATCCGCGATCCTGCCGTAGGATGGTCTGTGCCGGCGGCATCAGCGAGGACATCGCAAACGCCGTCGGCGGCGGGATCGGCATCGGGGGCGACATTGCCGCCATCTGACCCTGTGGCTGCCCGGGCGAAGGGATGAAAGCAGCCGCCAGCGTCATCGGCGCGGCGCCCTGCAACTGCGCATAAACCCGCGCCTGATAGGGCGCGCCCAAAGTGGGTGTTTGTGAATGATACGCCGCAACGGCCTGCGGCCAGTTTCCGAATTTCTGCTCCAGGCTGGTTAAAAACCGCGCCGCGTAATTGGCGTTCGTCGCGGGATCAAAGGCCTGCGCCAGGTTTGCAAAAGCGTCCGGGTGCTGGGCCAGGTTGACCTGCAGGCAGCCGATGTCCAGGGAGGTGATCCCTGCAGCTTCAAATCCGGAAGCGGCCTGTTCCGCGGCCTGCTCGGTCGGATACCGATAACCGGCGCCGTTCGCATCGATGGTCCACGGCCAAGGTTTCAGGTTGCCGGTTTGCGGATTCAGTCTGCCGCTCTCCACGATTGCAATGGCATTCAACAATCCCGCCGGCAGGTTTTGGCTGGTGCTGGCGCTGGCCACTGCCGGCCCGCAAAGATCCTGATCTGCCCCTTCCACTGGCATCGCTGCCGGAGCTGGCGCCGGCACCGGCCTGGTCGGCCAAACCGGCGGCGGTATCACCGGGTCACCGGTGAAAAAACTGCCCGGAATTGCGCCTTGCGCCGGCATCATGTTCGCATCAGCAATGGCCGTTGGGCAAAAGCCCGCGCGCGCTGCCGGCAACAGCATCACTAGACCCGAGGCTACAATCCATGGTAGAAAAACTTCGGAATAGCGTCTGCGCATGCTGAAAAACTACAGCGAACAGGTTAACCAAAAGTAACCCCCGCCTGTGGAATCACGCACAACGAAAAACTTCGCATTTTCGTAAACATCTGATTAACATAGTTGTTTTCTATTCTACAGCACAACAATGCTGCGCTGCAAAAAAGTAACTTGCGATTTTTTCGGGCATTGTGTATTCAGCGATTCGTAGAGTGAGTTTTCTCCTCTACTTTCTTGGACGTTTCCTCCCTAAACTTGGCGGCGCTTCGGCGCCGCCTTTTTTTATTTTAGTTGGATTATTCGGCGGCGGAGGGCATGTTCCAACGCGCATCCAACGGCAGTAACAACCGCACTGCCCCGGCCAGCGAAGTCAAAAATTCCGCGAGCCGCGCCGCCAAGGCCATAAAATCCGGCGACCGCTCGATCCTGCGCTCATCCATATAGAGCGAACGCGCGATCTCGATTTGCAACACGTGAACGCCAAGCTGCGGCTGTCCGTAATGGCGGGTAATGTAGCCGCCGGAATAGGGCTCATTGCGCCCCACCACGAAGCCCAGACGCTGCAGCGCCGTCTCTACGAAGGCGGTGATTTTCGGCGTGCAGGCCGTGCCATGGCCATCGCCCAAAATAACATTAACCCGGCACGCCGATCCATCCGGAGCGGCGCGTGGCATCGAGTGACAATCGAGCACCAGACAGGCCCCAAACTCCAGCCGCGCCGCCTCGATCAGGCTCAGCAGCGTCCCATGGAATGGCTGCCAGCACTGCACCACCCGCCGCTCGGCTTCGGCGAATGTCAATTTGCGCCGGTAGATCGTCTCGCCGGTCGAGACGATCCGCGCGATCGTACCCAAGCCCGCCGTGACGCGCGGGCTTGTTATGTTGGCGTAATCCGGCAGCCTGTCCTCGAACATGTCCGGGTCCAGTTCCCACGCCTCGCGATTGGCGTCGCAATAAGCCCGCGGAAAAGACGCGGCCAGCAGCTTCATGCCCAGCGCCGGGGCGGCTGCGAAAAGCTCATCGACGAAACTATCCTCGCTGCGCCGGATCGACAGCGCATTCAACCGGGATGACGCCAGAAAATCCTCCGGATATCGCCGCCCGGAATGGGGCGATGTAAGGATGACCGGCAGCCGGCTTGCGGAGGGCTGCGTCAGCACAAATGGCTCCGATTGGATCGGACAGGATTCCATGCCATGCATTGAACCAGTAACCGCCCGGTACCGGCAAGGTAAATCAGCAATGCGACTCGGCAATGTCATAACTGCATCTGCCCAGTCGCTGCGGAAGCCTCTCCCCAATGGACTCTTGCGCTGTTGCGCACCATTTTGAGGCTTGGAAATTGGATAGGAGATGCCAATGAGCAAATTATCGATCGTATTCGCAGTTCTGGTCGCGGCATTCGCTATCGCGGCGCATCGCCCGGCCAGCGCGCAAAGCACCTCGCCGCAGCAGATTCAGGCACTTATCGCCGCGGGCAGGGCGCAGACCGCGCTGAATGAACTGCAGGCTGTCCTGCAAGCGCATCCCGATAGCGGCGTCGCTTGGTACCTCTCCGCCGAGGCCCAGGATGCGTCCGGCAACGAAGCTGCTGCCCGCTCGGCGCTCGCCAATGCCGAGCAATATGCGCCGGGCCTGCCCTTCGCGCGCCCGAATGAGGTGGCGGCGCTGCAATCGCACCTGGCCGCGCCGGTTGCCGGTGGCGGGACATTGCCGGTGGCAGCGCATTCCGGCATCAGTCCGGCTTTGGTCGGCATTATCGGGCTGGTCATTCTGTTTCTGATTGTGCGTCTGCTATTCCGGCCCCGGCGCATTTTGGCACCAGGCTATCCCGGCGGGTACGGTCCGGCCGGTCCTGCGCCTGGCCCCTATCCCTATGGTCCCGGCCCCGGCGGCTTTCCTCCGGGAGGAATGGGTTCCGGGCTTGGCGGCTCCCTGCTGGGCGGACTGGCTGCCGGCGCCGGGTTTGCAGCCGGCGAACGGGTCATTGACGATGTGTTCGCAAACCGCAACGCCCCGGTGGGCGGCAACTTCCAGCAGGATCAGGATTTCAATAATGGCATTCCGGATCGCGATGACGGTTTGCAAGGAAATCCCGGCTGGGATGATGGTTCGAATAATCAAAATGATGGTTTTGATTCCGGAAACAACTGGTAGCCACCCAGCCGGGCTTCACGCAATGGCGCCGCAAGCGCCAGCAATATAGCTCGTTTTTCAGGAGACCGGGCTTTATTTCTAAACAGAACCGATGAACTTGACCGGCTGACGCAACGCCCCGAACCAAAAAATGCCAGTGCCAACGGTCACTCTTTATGACCGTTGGCACTGGTTGTGCTGAAGATTTCGTCCTGAACGGTTTAGGCGCTATGCCTTGAAGGTAATCGCCGAGCCGCCGGCACCGTCGGATTTGAGAACGAAATTTGCGGTGGTGTAAGTGCCGCTGAATTTCAGACTCGCGACGGTCCCGCCGCCGAGATTCACGACAGTCAACGTATGGTTGCTGAAGC
>JAMFRY010000151.1 GCA_026225015.1 Alphaproteobacteria bacterium | reverse complement strand
GGTCCGTCGCCTTGGCGAAAGCGCCAAGGTTCATGCTTGCTGCCATCTGTTCTGCGGCGGATGCCATACGGTCTCTCTTTCATGCAAGCGGCGCTTCCAGGCGCACCACCCGGAAGCGCCGCTTTATAGGCGCTAATGTGCCGGAGTTACACCGACAAAGGAAGAGGCTATTACGTCAAACGAGGCGGCTAGCCGGCGGCGGCATCCTCGGATTTTGGCTTGATGCGCGTTTTCAAGCTGCCGCCAGCCTGCTCCACCGCGGCAATCGCCGCTACGGATGCGCCGGAAACCTCGATATTGATCGCCCGTGTGATGCTGCCTTTGGCAAGCAGACGAACACCGTCCACCTTGCCTAAGCGAACCAGCCCGGCATCGCGCAGCGCCGTCTCGGTAATCGGAACTGCCGCATCCAGCCGGCCGGACTCGCACGCGGCCTCAAGGCTGCCGAGGTTGAGCGGCGCGTATTCCTTGCGGTTCACATTCGTAAAGCCGCGCTTCGGCAGCCGGCGGTAGATCGGCAGCTGGCCGCCTTCAAAGCCGTTCAGCGCGACACCCTCGCGGGCCTTCTGGCCCTTGACGCCCTTGCCGGATGTCTTGCCTTTTCCGGAACCGATGCCACGGCCAAGGCGCTTGGATTTCAGGCGCGAGCCGGGATTATCCCGAATTTCGTTCAACTTCATGTCACAATTCCTTCGGAGCCAAGCCTTCAGGCCAGCTCTTCAACCTTCACCAGATGCGCAATCTTCTTCACCATGCCACGGATTTCGGGGGTATCCACAAATTCCCGGCTTTTGCTGATCTTGTTCAGACCCAGCGCGATCAACGTCGCCTGCTGGCCCGGCTTCCTGCCGTTGCCCGAGGCTATCTGCGTCACCAGCACGCGTTTGACTTCAGACATCTTCCACCTCCGCCGACACTTCCTTCTTCGCAGTGCCATACAAATCCGCGACGCGCTTGCCCCGGCGATTGGCAACCGCTCGCGGGCTGGTCACGCTGGAGAGTGCGGCAAAAGTGGCCTTCACCATATTATGCGGGTTGCGGCTGCCCAGCGACTTGGCGACCACATCGCCTATACCAAGCGTCTCGAACACCGCGCGCAGCGGCCCGCCGGCGATAATTCCGGTACCGGCCGGGGCGGCGCGGATCACCACATTGCCGGCGCCGTAATTGCCGGTGATATCATGGTGCAAAGTGCGGCCTTCCTTCATCGGTACGCGGATCATCGTCTTCTTGGCGCGTTCGGTCGCTTTGCGGATCGCCTCCGGCACCTCGCGCGCCTTGCCGGCGCCGTAGCCGACGCGGCCTTTCTGGTCGCCGACGACCACCAAAGCCGCGAAAGCGAACCGGCGGCCGCCTTTCACCACTTTGGCGACGCGGTTGATGGTCACCAGCTTGTCGATCAGTTCATCGCCGCCATCGCGGTCGCGTTCCCGCTCGCGTTCCCGGCCTCTGCCGCCGCCGCCTTCGCGTGGTTCACGTGCCATACTAATGCTCCTAGAAATCGAGGCCGCCCTCGCGGGCAGCCTCCGCCAGGGCTTTCACCCGGCCATGATACAAATAGGCCCCGCGATCGAACACCACGGCGGTGACGCCGGCCGCCTTCGAGCGTTCGGCAATCAGCTTGCCTACCGCGCTCGCCGCGTCCTTGTCGGCGCCGGTGCGCAAGGCAGTCTTCAAATCCTTGTCCAGGGTCGAAGCGGCAGCAACGGTTTGCCCTTTCGCATCATCAATGATCTGGGCATAGATATGCTTGCCGGAGCGAAAAACCGAAAGCCGTGGCCGCCCGCTGGATTTTTGCCGCAACTGGTAGCGCAAACGCTGCCGGCGGCGAACTTGCAATGAAAGATTCGACATTACTTCTTCTTACCCTCTTTGCGGCGGATCGCCTCGCCCTCAAATTTCACGCCCTTGCCCTTATAGGGCTCAGGCGGACGATAGGCGCGCAGCTCGGCGCAAACCTGGCCCACCTGGCGCTTATCGGTGCCCTCCACCTTGATCAAGGTGGGCTTCTCGCAGGTGACTTTGATGCCTTCCGGGATCAGATAGACGACATCGTGAGAGAAGCCGAGATTAACCACCAGGTTCTTGCCCTGTACGGAGGCACGGTAGCCCGTGCCGGTGATCTCCAGTGTTTTCGTATAACCCTGGGATACGCCCTTCACCAAATTGGCCACGTTGGCGCGAGTGGTGCCCCACATCATGCGCGCTTGGGCCGCTTTCGTTCTCGGTGTAATCGATATCTTGCCGTCCTCGATCTTCGCCTCAACCTGATCGGTCAGCGACAGATGCAACTCACCGAGCTTGCCCTTGGCGGTGAGGACATTGCCGGCCAGCGCGACTGTGACGCCGGCGGGAACTTCAACGGGATATTTACCTACGCGGGACATTTTTTCTCCTCCCTTAGAACACGCGGCATAGCACTTCGCCGCCGACATTGGCAGCGCGCGCTTCCACATCGCTCATCACGCCGCGCGGCGTGGAGAGAATCGAAACACCCAGTCCGGAATAAACCCGCGGCAATTCCTTGATCTTGGAATAAACCCGCCGGCCAGGGCGCGAGACCCGGCTGATCTCCTTGATCACCGGCTGGCCTTCGGAATATTTCAGCTCGATCCGCAGCTGCGCGATACCGGGACGTACCTCTTCCCGGCTGAAGCCGCGGATAAAACCTTCACGCTTCAGCACATCCAGTACATTGGCGCGCAGGTTGGAAGCGGGCGCAACGCAAACCGTAAGGCGCGCATGCTGGGCGTTGCGAATACGGGTGAGCATGTCACCCAATGGATCG